>NZ_JADEWA010000158.1:0-10866 GCF_015207865.1 Dolichospermum sp. LEGE 00246 | reverse complement strand
AATCTCAGATTATCATTAGTTAATAAATTTATCCATCACTTCATAAAATCCTCCACCGGAGGGATGTAAAATCGAGATTGAAAATTCTCAGCCTGTTTCAATGTTTAATTCTTGTATTGATCTGCCAGTAGATACAACTTCCCATCTACGGATTTCGCAAAATAAATCAGAAATTTGCAGAACTTTTGTTATTTCCTCCAAAAAAAATCGCCCCCTGTTTTCAACTCAGGAGGCGCATCACCAAGAGGGATGCTTCAATATACAATTCTGCGCGTATACTGTTTTAGCTGGCAACGTATTCTTTGACATTAGCTCGACGGCGACGTAAATGTGCAAGGGCTTGATGCTCTAACTGGCGAACTCGTTCCCGACTGAGGTTCAACCGTTCACCAACTTTCGCCAAGGACATTTCATTTCCATCTTCTAAACCAAAGCGTAAGGCGACAACTTGACGCTGTTGGGGTGTGAGTTCTGCAAGTAAATTATTCAAGTCTTGACGTAGAAACTCTTGAGTAGTGTAATACTCAGGGGAAGGACCGTCATCTTCCAACATTTCTTGTAATTCGGTATCTTGGTTTTCACCGACGCGCACATCTAAAGAGACTGGTTGACGCGCCATATTCAGATATTCACGAATCTGAGCCGGTTCTAACTCCAGTTCTTTGGCGATTTCTGTCGGTGAGGGTGATCTTCCTAGCTTTTGTGCTAACTCCCGTTGAACTTTTTTAATTTTGTTCAATTTTTCGGTAATATGGATTGGTAGGCGAATGGTTCGACCTTGTTGGGCGATCGCTCTGGTAATTGCTTGACGAATCCACCAGTAAGCATAGGTTGAGAACTTATAACCCCGCATAGGATCAAATTTCTCCACACCCCGTTCTAATCCCAAAGTACCTTCCTGGATTAAATCCAGAAATTCCATATTTCGCTTTTGATATTTTTTCGCAATAGCTACAACCAAGCGTAAATTAGCCTCAATCATTTTTTGCTTGGCTCGCTTACCTTGTACCATCAGATGATTTATTTCTGTTTCTGATTGATTAACACGGGCAGCCCATTCTGATAAACTAGGTTCATGATCAATTTCCTTGCTCAAAGCTTCTTTAGCTTCTAGCAGCGTCATCATCTGCTGTACTTGTTTACCGTAGACAATCTCTTGTTCACGGCTTAACAAAGGTACACGACCAATTTCTCGCAGATAGGTTCTGACCATATCAGCGGTAAATTTCGCATTGACATTCTCTGTATTATTTTTAACTGTAGCCATTGGTGCTTTTATCCTCTACTCCTTAAACATAATCAATATTTTTTTAACAAGGGCAATTCGTAAGCTTACAATATACATCACTGGATATGAAAAGCTACCATCAAGCATGATTGATATTGATCCAACCTTTATGAAGATGTTGTTAGTCTAAAAATATGTCTCCTTACCCTCTCTATAATTTTAATTTTGGAGTTTTATCAGAAATACATTGGGTTGGTGGCTAGAATTCTTTTGTTTAAGTTATCTAGTAGTCGTTTTGAAAACGGAGTCAGTATGAGTTTACATTGGTTTTATGTTACGACAAACAGAGCCAATAGTAAAGTTCCCAGATAATAAATACTCCAGTAATCAAGCTAAAAAGTTGATGATTATGGAAACTATTGTTTTTTAACTTCCAAAAACTGTGTTCGCATATCCATAGTGACGCGAAAATCCCTCGAAAGTTGCTTTTGATTAGCCGGATAACCGAACTTGAGCTATTTGGGTAATGGAGGGATGTTACGAAATTGTTAGTTGTCCGTTGTCTGTTGTCTGTTGTCTGTTGTCTGTTGTCTGTTGTCTGTTGTTGACTTGAAACTACTAAAATCCTAAATCTGCTTTTGCTAGTTCAGCAGCGGTGAACACTTCCTCATCTGTTTTTTCTTCCCAAGCGATCGCACCAATTTCGGAATAAAAGGTAGAATCATAGGGACGAGTCCGCACGACTACTGGCATAGGAACAGCATGACCTAAAATTAGTGCTTGTTGTTTAGAGTCCAACTTAGCTAAGACTGAGCGTAAACCACCCGCACCAGATACACCTGTAAAAATAGCATCAATATCTTTTTCGTCATTCAGCAAAGCGGTGATTCGAGTCCCAATCTGAGACATGACTTCATTATCTATCCCTGATGGACGTTGATCAACTACCAAAAGCGTGACAAAATATTTTCGTAGTTCTCTAGCAATAGTTCCAAAAATTGTACTTTGTACCACTCCTGGGTCAAGAAAGCGGTGTGCTTCCTCTATTGTAATCATTAATGGTGTCGGCCGATCCAAAGGATTTTTACTTTGGAGAAATTTATCAGCTTTTTTGACATAATGCTCATGTATCCGTCTGGTAATCATATTTGTCACCAACATATATGAGAGCATATTGGACTGGGAACCAAATTCGATAACTACGTTTTTTCCAGCTTCTAAAGATTGGACGATATTTTTAATATAATTTTGCGGACAAGCACTTCGCATATATTTTAAACTATCTAAGCGAAAAAGTTTCCGCTGTAATGCCATAATTGAGCCTTTGTGTCCGCGTTTTTCGTCACAAAACATCTCAATATCTTCATTACTCATATTTAGTAATTGAATAATCCACGATTTACCCAACTCTGTAAAGAGGATATTAGCATTATCTAAAGCCGCTTCTGAAAGTCCTAAATCACGATTACATAGTTTTATATCTTCAACTTCGACCTGTTCATAGCTTAGATATAGTTCTTGTGCGTCTCTTACACCTCGGCGTTTTGTTGAATCTGGATCAAGTGTGTAAACTTCAACTTGTCCGGGAAATAGTTGTTTTAAACCTTTTACAGTATTAACGTTCTTTCCTTCTGCGACTGCTTCCCAACCATATTCTGAGTGCATATCAAAAATCAAGTTAACAGCCGCATTCTTACGAATAACCCCAGCTAAAATTAAGCGCGTCAGGAAAGATTTCCCAGTCCCCGATTTACCAAAAATCCCATTACTCCGTTCCACAAAGCGGTTTAAATCAATGCAAATCGGCACATCCATATCTAAGGGTTTACCGATAGAAAAGTTGTTACGATGAGGGTCATCTTCCCAGCCAAACACTTTGCGGAAGTCCTCCTCATTGGCTTCGTAAACTTGGCTAAAGTGACTAGGAATAGTTTTAACAGGTAATAATTCCATCGTCGTACTGGTTTGGGGTTGAAAGGATGCTAAACCAGTGGACGATGGGATAAAAGAATTAGGGGATTTACCATTGTTAGAAAAGCCAGATTCTGAAGATTCAGGGGTAAACATCAACATGGGTGCTAGGTTGATCATCCCATAAGTACCGCTACCTGCTAATACTTCGCGCAAAAAACTATCTTCCCAATTGGGAGGACTAGCTGTAATGCGGTCATTCGCCATACCCAAGGATACATCTGTTAGCATACAGAAAAAGCGCGATCGCATCCCCTGTACCACGAGAAATTTACCTACCCGCATATCTTCCACAGAAATATCTGGGTGTAATCTGACCTCCAAACCCCCAGTCAGAGAACCTTCAATAACAGAACCTAATGGTAATCCCAAATTCATTTTTGTTTGTTGTTCGTTGTTCGTTGTTATAGCAGGGAACAGGGAACAGGGAACAGGGAACAGGAAATATTGATATTTTTCTTGCCTCTTGCCTCTTGCCTATTGCCTCTTGCCTAATCAATTTGAATACTTGTAGGTGCATTTCCTACGGGTGGTGTGATTCCTGGTAATGGTTTTCTAAATTGAGAGTAGATGCGATCGCGCCAAGCGAAAAATGCTTCATAATGAGGATTATTGGCTATACTTGCTAACCCTTTCCCTCTGAGAGATACAGGTAAATCCAAATAAGCACCATCAGGAAACTTCAAAAGCATGGATAAACTAGCAACTGTTAAATCGGCTAAAGTTGGTTCATCACCTGTTAAATAAGGACTACCCACTAATAATTGGGTAATAATATCCAAATCTTGTTTTAAGCTAGTAACAGCCGCATTTACCACATCTGGGGTAAAACCGACACCAAAACCCAGCGCTGACAGAAAATCACTAGGAACACCTTCCACAACACTTCTGAGAATATCTGGAGTAGAAACTGGTAACAACGACTTACGAAAACTCTGATCTTGACTAATAGCTGCAAATAGAACCTTTCTACCTTTAACACCTATAGATTCATCAGCCCAATCTTCCAATAATAAAGTCAAAGCGCGTTTTTTGGGATCTATCGGTATCAGCGGATAATCCGGGTATTCTGAATCTAAATATTTAGCGATTTCTGTAGAATCAGCAATATATCTATTGCCATCTTTTAACACTGGAACTTGCTTTTGTCCAGTTAAACGAAATAATTCTAACTGGCCAATTCCCGGTGCAACTTCAATTTTGCGATACTCTAGTCCTTTATAATCTAGGATTAGACGAACTTTTTCGGAAAATTGAGATAATTCCCACTGATATAGTTCTAGCATATTGTATATTCGGCAACTTGTTTAGTCGTTAATTTTATAATTGTATCTTTAATTCTTAGCATTTTTCCTGTAAATTTACCATTTTCTTGGTTAAGTTGTTGCCCATCAAGTTGGAAATCAATCGAATTTGTGCAACAATCAGGTTCGGATTTTTATGGACATAAATTGATTTAGCACTGTTCGAGATACTTGAAATTTTCCCAATAGTTCATAGCATAAAATAGCATAAAAGTGTTGAACTTGTTAGAGGATGTTTGAAAAGTTTTTAATGTATAAATAAATCCCTCTGGTAAACCTCTCCAGTATTAAATGTTGTTCCTTTTCCCTCTCCTCTTAGGAGCTACGGTGTACACACAAGTTATCAAATCACCATTATTCCTCAAATTACCCCACCCTAACCCTCCCCGATGCTTTGGGGAGGGAACTAATTTTTCCTTAATCCCCCCTTCATAAGGGGGGATTAAGGGGGGTAATTTAACTTGTGTGTACGTGATAGCCTCTTAGGAGAGAGTTAGGGAGAGGTAGGGAAGGGGGGATAGGTTTCATCTAATACTTTTCAAACAAACTCTTAGATATTATAAATATTCCTACTCCTGACCACCGATTTTTAGATTCTTTGATCACCTTACCTCAATTTTTGCGAAAAATCTTGTTCCTGAGTCAAGAACCTTTTTGGTTGGCAAAATGTGATAAATCTTGGTATAACTTGTATGCAATCAGGATAAACAAAATTTATGAACGCTAATTACAGCAAATTGTTGCCCAAAATCACAGCAATTATGGGATTAATGAGTATCGCTCTTTTAACTACTATCCCATCTCCAGCCAAAGAAGTCCGCAATCCCAGACCAAATATTTTCAATGAACCACCTTACAATCGTGGTAGCAAACCTAGTGAAACCGCACCGGTCGCCGAACCCAGCCAGCCAGCAACAGAAGTCCCCACTACACCAGTTAGCAAACCCACCCAGTCGACATCAGTGAATTTAGTGACTTTGCTTGAGAAGAATGAATCTTTTAAAACTCTCGCTAAAGCTTTAAAAGCAGCGGGACTTACAGAAACCTTACAAGGAAAAGGTCTTTTTACCATTTTTGCGCCTACAGACGCAGCATTTGCAAAACTACCAGCGGACGCATTAAAGGATTTATTGAAGCCAGAAAATAAGGAAGTATTGGTCAAGATATTAACTTATCATGTAGTCTCTGGTAAGGTCCTCTCCACTGACTTAAAATCTGGGGAAGTGAAAACCGTAGAAGGGGGTGCTATTAATGTTAAAGTTGACCCAGCTACAGGTGTAACTGTAAATGATGCCAAGGTAACTCAGGCAGATATCCAAGGTAGTAACGGTGTTGTTCATGCAATTGATAACGTAATTCTGCCTCCTGATTTATAGATTTTTGAGATTTGAGTGATGAAAATTCGCAAATTAAAATCCCCGAAGCATGAAAAATCGGGGATTATAATATCCGAAAACACTCAGCTTAAACATGATAATTTAAACTGGGTTTTCCTAGAACATACCAATCAGACTAACGAGCCTTAGCAGTAGCCTTAGCTTCAGTTTGCTTTGCTTCTTGAATTAACTGCATCATCAATTGTTCCAGCTTTTGTGCTGTCTGTTCTTCTTGGTGTAAGTTTTGCTCCAACAACTGGACAACTTGGTTTTGTCCCATTTGTTCCGCTATCTTAATTAAACTACGATAACAAGTGATTTCCAGTTGTTCAATCCTCATGTGCCATTCTGCCAGTCCTAAGTCGCTAATTTTGGCATTATCGGCAGCTAGAAGTGCAAATTTTTGACCTTCACTAACTAAACCAGCCGCAACATCACAGGTAATTCTCTGTGGTTGTTCTCCTAGAATACTTAACACCTGTTTCAGGTTTTCGATATGCTGTTCGGTTTCTGGAATATGTGGCTCAATTACAGCTTTCAATTTACTGTTTTGACAACATTGCCACATCATTTGCTGGGCTTCTAAGAAATGATTTTCAGCATCGAACATGATGTTCATTTCATAGATAAGCTGCTGTTGTAAGCTGGTGATTTTTTTCGTACCCGGGCGATCGCTAACTAAAACCATGATCATTCTCCTAATGGTAATTTCGCTGTCTTTAACAGTCGTTCCATTAACCCTACGTCTATTCCGATCTATTCTCCTCTTACTAAAGACACAGTATAGGTGTGAAGTTTTACTGTTATTTAAGTGACGATATCATACCAAAGTCTGAACTATGATTTGTGTGATCTCTTTGATTTAGATGATTAATGGGTTTATTATCACCAAAAGCATCTAAATCGTCAGAATCACAAGAATCATAGTTTAGACTGCGCCAATTACGTTAAAGTAAAGATAAATTAAGAAATTGCTGTCAAATAAATGGCTGCTCCAAGTTTAGAAGTAATTGCGACTCAGTTAGAAAGTCCAAATTTGCGCGATCGCATGGTAGCTCTTGCTAGTTTGCGTGATATATCTGCCGATGATGCAGTCCCTTTAATTAAAAAGGTTCTAGATGATGAATCCCTGCAACTGCGCTCAATGGCAATATTCGCTCTAGGAATCAAAAAAACCCCAGAGTGCTATTCTATTCTGGTGAAAATTTTAGAAACAGATCCAGATTATGGCATCCGCGCTGATGCTGCCGGTGCATTGGGATATCTAGAAGATAATAGAGCATTAGAAGTGCTATCACGGGCATTTTATGAAGATACGGACTGGCTGGTGCGATTTAGTGCTGCCGTATCTTTAGGTAATATCAAAGACCCTCGCGCCCATGATATTCTCATCCAAGCGTTAAATAGCGAAGAAATAGTCATTCAACAAGCGGCTATTTCAGCTTTGGGAGAAATCCGCGATATAGATTCTGTGACACATATTCTCCGTTTTGCCCAATCAGAGGATTGGTTAGTGCGACAACGACTAGCTGAGGCTTTAGGCAATTTACCGACTCCTAAGAGTGTCTCTGCCTTAAAATATCTAGAGAAAGATAGTCATAAAAACGTTGCTGAATCAGCCAGGATTTCTCTACAAAGACTTGAAGAAACCAATAACCAACAACCTTAGTTGAACTTAAAGTCGCTTCCTAGTTTTTAATAATAAAAGGCATTGTTAAAATTGTGATGCAGGACAACTTTATTTATGAACATTGAAGAATTTTTTGAATTAAGTGCTGGAAAGTGGTTTTCCCATCGCACCAGTCACCATTTAGCGTTCAAGCAGTCAGAAGACGGCAAATCGGACATCGTAATTGAGATGTTAGCCGCTGATCATCCAGAAGTAATTGAACTGTGTGAACAGCATGAAATTGCGCCAAATACGGCTTCCTGTGGGGCGCGAGTTATCTGGAATGGCACAATGGAATGGGACGAAGAAAAACATCAGGGTTCGACTGTTTTAGTCACAGTCCCCAATATAGATAACCCAGATGAAGGTAAATTACTCCGAGCAATGGGTTATGCCGAAAAAGCCCCCGTTTCTGGTAGCTATAAAATCGGTGACGATGGTGCTTTAACTCTGATTACTGAGTATGAAACCATGTGGTCTGAAGAAAGGCTATGGTTTGCCAGTCCTAATCTACGGATGCGGATATGTGTGCTGAAGCGATTTGGTGGCTTTAGTATGGCTTCCTTCACTTCTGAAATCCGTATGGGTAGCACAGATGCTTCTAAAAAGGCTACTGAAGCCGCTAATTCGCAAAAATCCTAGACTAAGTAGTGAGACAGAATTAATTACACAATGTCATTGCGTAAGCGTTGCGTGGCGTTAGCCATATGTAACGAAGTGAAATGAAGTGAAATGAAGCAATCGCCAGGGTTGTGATTGCTTCCCTTCCCTCGCAATGACTGTAAATATTTTTGTCCAATTACTTACAATATTGAGGTTGGTAATGGGTCATTGGTCATTAAGTAGGTGAACACAATAAAACCAAACTGTGTAAAGAAATGTAAAATCGCCCAAACCCTCTTCACTCTTGCCTCTTGCCTCTTGCCTCTTATATATGCAACAAATTAGCTAAAACTTGGGGTAATGGTAAAACAATCAACAGTAACAAAGCCATTGACATTAATCCCATAAAATCACGTTTATTATCTAATTCCGTGACATCGTTTAAAGCAGGTTCGTCAACTAAGGGAACAAATAATAAAATAATTGCCCAAAATAAAAATTCTTCTCGGATAAACGAAAGCATTAGTAATAATAATCTGGCAACTTGACCAATAATCACAGCAGTTCGTTGTCCAAACATAGCATGGACAATGTGACCACCATCTAACTGTCCCACAGGCATCAAATTTAATGCGGTGACAATTAATCCTAAGAAACCTGCAATTGCAACTGGATGTAAATCAATGGCAGATTTTGCAGTTAATTCACTTCCTAAAGCCAACTTTGAGAGTAAAGCTAATAGAATTGAATATTTAGGATTGAGTGCATTGGGGTTTAAAAGTCCGGCTTTTTCGGGTAAAGCTACTATTTCTGAATGAGCTAAACCCCAAATTAATAAAGGTATAGTCATAATAAATCCTGCCAATGGACCAGCCATACTCACATCAAATAACGCTTTGCGGTGAGGTATGGGACTCTGCATTTTAATAAAAGCACCAAATGTGCCTAAGAAGAAAGGTATAGGAATAAAATAGGGTAATGTGGTGCGAATTTTGTAGAATTTTGCTATTAAATAATGACCTAGTTCGTGAGTTCCTAAGATAGTTATTAAGCCCAAAGCATAAGGTAAACCCTGAAAAAATAATGTGAAATCAGATTCTAGTTGGGTGATATTAAAACCCGCAATTTTCAAGCCGATAAAAGTGGTGCTGAATAAAGTTGCTACTAACAATAGTAATGCTAAGACTGATTCGGAAATTTTTTCTGCGTTTTGTTGGTGATTTTGTTTAACTGCTTGGGGATTGGGAACTAATACAAAGAAGGGTTTATCATTCATTCCTTCTTGAAATATGACTAAGAAGCGATCGCCAAATTGTCCTTCAATATTAGTTTTAATTTGCTCATAAGCCTCACTAGCCATAGTTCGCAACTGTCCCCGACAAATTACTGCTTGGGGACGGTACTCAATATTTTGCACATAATAGACAGACCAAGGAAAGCAGTTTCGTAGTCGGCTTTCTTCTGCTAAGTCTATGGGACGGACAGGCGCTGTTTCTAGGGGAGGATGATTATTTGATGGTGATAGATTTTCTGGAGATTGATTTTCTGGATTTACGGGTAATTGCCGACCCCGATTAAACAATACCCAATATAATAATAAACAACCTCCCGATACCCAAAGAATCAATGCTGATGGGGGAGCTTGTTTAGCACCATATATCAGCGTCCAACCAGTCAATACAAATGCAGGTGTCATTAAAACCAGCCACAATAACCATACAGGGGTTCTTGTAGCCCGTGCAACGCTTTGTTGCATCATTAAATAAGTCAATGACCCCAGAAGGAGGAGAAACCAAAATGCCATATTATTTTCACTATGTTTGATAAAATGCCTTACCTATAATTTTTGTTACAGATTTTAATTATAAGCAAGACTGCACGCCTTAATTTTTCAATCACAGTTCACAGTCATGGTGAATACACTGTAACCTGATTGTTCACCACTCCTCAGTTTGAGTTTTTTCATTTATGTCTTCTTTTCCCCAGCAGTCGAGTTACAAGACTAAACCACCACGTTCTATCTTGACAAAAAGCCCGTCAACGCCAGAAAATCCTCTGATTTTTACGAATAACAGTATTTTTGCCTTTCCACCTAATCGGGACACTTTAGGAGGGACATCTTACTTCATTATCAGCAATGAAGGAAATATTCTCATAGATTGCCCAGCTTTAGAACAAATAAACCAGGATTTTTTGTCCTCACATGGGGGAATTCGGTGGTTTTTTATCAGTCATCGTGGTGCTATTGGTAAAGCCGCAGAATATCAGCAAATCTTAAATTGCGAAATTCTCATCCAAGAACAAGAAGCCTATTTATTGCCCGGTTCAACTGTCACCACTTTTACTCATGAGTTCACTCTCAATGC
This sequence comes from Dolichospermum sp. LEGE 00246, assembly GCF_015207865.1. Taxonomy (NCBI): domain Bacteria; kingdom Bacillati; phylum Cyanobacteriota; class Cyanophyceae; order Nostocales; family Aphanizomenonaceae; genus Dolichospermum; species Dolichospermum sp. LEGE 00246. Next base: position 349 of record NZ_JADEWA010000158.1, on the reverse strand, counting down.
CACAACGCGAATAATTTGGACACCGGGCCATTCTCCGGGCTCTTCTTGTTTATATTATCGTGAATTTGATGGCGTGTTATTTTCGGGACGGCATTTACTTCCTAACCAGCATGGTGAACCTATGCCACTACGCACTTCTAAAACTTTTCATTGGCTACGACAACTTAAAAGCGTTAAGTTATTAAGCGATCGCTTCACACCACAAACTTTAACTTATTTATGCCCCGGTGCTAATACAGGCTACCTCAGAGGTAAACCCTGTATAGACCAAGCTTACCAAAAAATCACCAACTTGAATTTAGGGGAATAGGTGACAGGTGCTACGCCACGGGGACAGGGGGCAGGGGGC
>NZ_JADEWA010000157.1:0-10891 GCF_015207865.1 Dolichospermum sp. LEGE 00246 | reverse complement strand
TGTATAAGAGACAGGGTTAGGGTGGGGTAATTTGAGGAATAATGGTGATTCGATAACTTGTGTGTACACCGTAGCCGTCTGGCTTTTGACCTAATTTTTGTCCCTCATTTGAGTGGATACCGATATATTACAACATTGAACTATGGGAGACATCATGAGAACATATAGAACTCCTATTTGATCTTAGGACTTACCCATTACCCACCCTCAATTAGTTTTAGTAAGTATTGTTACTTTATACTACTTAATATTATTCAGAGATCATGGACAGTCAAAATCAGAAAGCAAAGAGTAAGCTGTAAGAGAAGCCTATCAAGAAATTTATGAGACTCAGAAATTTTATTTATTAATTTAGACTGAGTGTAATCTATAGAAATAAACATTGTGCTGTTGCGAGGTATGAACCAGCTACTCAAAATCCCTCAAGTAATAACACTGGAACATCAAGGAGTGCTTTGTAGCTAAATGCAGGGAAACTTAAATGAGATTGATATTTGCAGTATTCTCCAACTAATTGAGTTAGGACAACGGACTGGACAATTATGGGTAGAAGCCCGCACATCATATCCAAGTCACCAACTCAGTGGAGAAGAAACCTTCAAAAATCGGCAAGGAGGAGAAAATACACCACAATCATGGTTTGTATTTTTTCTCAACGGTCAAATCGTCTATTGCCAAGCAGATGACAGTAGCTTATCGCGGATTGACGATTACCTGCGCTATTACCGAGTCGAACAGCCGCTTGAATCTAAACAACTGGCATCTCTAGCAGTCACTAATTCTCCAGAATATGCTTATATTTGGGCGCTTTTGGAGCAAAATATAATCACTCCGAAAATTGCTCGGACAATCATTTATGGCTTAGTCCAAGAAACTTTATTTGATCTGTTGAGCTTGCACCAAGGCAGTTTCATCTTTGAATTAGGGACAGCAATAGTACCACAATTAACCACCTTAGAAATTGCTCCATTAGTTGCCAAAATCACCAAACAAGTGCAAGAATGGAAGCAATTATACCCACATATTCAATCTACAGAACAATTACCCATTTTAGCCGATATGGCTAAATTAAGTGCCTCCTTACCAGAAGATACAGTCAAAAAATTACATAAATGGGCTGATGGAAAAACTTCTCTACGCCAACTAGCTCGTTATCTCAACCGTGATATTTTAACTTTAGCAAAAGCTATATATCCTTATGTGCAAGAAGGTTGGCTACAACTAGTATATTCAGACACATACAAACTGAGTAAAGAAAAACAAAACCTAGAAACAAAAAAACATAAAGGGCGGGTAGTATGTATTGAAGATACATTAGTGATTTGTGAGACGATAGAGTCTATTCTAAAATTGCAAGGTTATGAAGTGATTTCCATCACTCATCCCTTACAAGCTTTGAGTCTCCTCTTTCAACTCCAGCCAGATCTAATTCTCTGCGATATTGCCATGCCAGTATTAGATGGTTACGAGATTTGTGCCATGCTACGGCACTCCACATTATTTCGGTCTGTGCCAATTATTATGCTGACTAGCAAAGACGGATTTATTGATCGCGTTCGTGCCAGCATGGTAGGGGCAACTGATTATCTGACTAAGCCCTTTACAGATCAAGAATTACTCATGCTGGTAAAACAATATCTCAACTTAGATCATTGTCCAAGTATGCAAATAGGAGATAAGACTTGTTGATTGAGGACAAGATAGGGTAGAAGATGTGATCACAGGCATAAAATTTAGTTGTTTAACTCTCTTCCATACAAAGTAAAGTGGAGAAATAATAGACTTAATTTATACAGTTAACCTTTGCCATCACCGCAAATTATTTTCCTCGACGGGAAATCTAAATCAGGAGGCTAAATAGACATTTATGAGTACAATTCTCATTGTTGAAGACAGTATTGCCCAGAGGGAGATGATTACAGACCTACTGAAAGCTAGTGGCTTAAAAGTTACTCATGCCAGCGATGGTGCAGAAGCTTTAGAAGCAATTCAAACCACACCTCCCGATTTGGTGGTTTTGGATATTGTCATGCCCCGCATGAACGGCTATGAACTCTGCCGACGATTAAAATCTGATCCTAAAACCCAAAATGTTCCTGTTGTCATGTGTTCTTCTAAAGGTGAAGAATTTGATCGCTATTGGGGAATGAAACAAGGGGCAGATGCTTATATAGCAAAACCTTTCCAACCAACTGAATTGGTAGGAACAGTTAAACAACTCCTGCGAGGACAAGGATGAAAATAATATGGTTAGTAAACCAGATTTTTTAAGTGGTACAGGGCAAGATCAATTTCGTCCCGAATTACAACTAGAAAGTCCTGAAGGTGAGTTGCATTTGCGGTTTTATCTGCCCTCACGTCAGGAGTTTGCCCTGCAAGCCACGGGAATTCGGGAAGTAATTGAACTTAGTCCTGATCAGATTACACCAATTCCTAACACATCGCCCTTACTATTAGGTACGCTAAACTTACGGGGGCGCTTGATTTGGGTGGCTGATTTGGGTCAATTTCTGGGGGAAACAACGCCATTAAACACGGATTGCTCAGAAATTCCAGTCATTGCCATTGAAGATCAGGATACGATAGTAGGCTTAGGGGTAGAAGAAATTTGTGGGATGGACTGGCTTGACGTACAGTATCTAATGCCACAAAATAACGTACCAGATGCGATGGCTCCGTTTCTGCGTGGAGAATGGTTATTTGATACAGAAAAAGAAAAAAAATATTTGCGACTACTGGATCAAATAGCAATTTTGCGAAGTGCGCGGTGGGCAGGGTGAAATTAGTCGGAATTCAATTGGGAGGGAGGAAATGGAAGCACGTATAAATTCTCAAGACATAACTTATGATAGAGCTAGAACAGCCTATGAGCAGCAAGATTATGAATTAGCTGCGATAGTGATTAATCAGTTGATGCAGAATTCACCAGATGACCCTGATGCACATTTGCTAAAGGGACACATCTACTATATGTTGCAAGAATATGATGTAGCTAGGAGTGAGTATCAAATAGTATTGCGTCTAACAGATGATCAAGAAAGTGTTAGTCTTGTTCATAATTGTCTAGCAACTATAGATGAGTTTACACAGTCCTTTGGTGATGATGAATCTCTGTCTCAGGGGACAACTGAAGTATCTTTAGATTCAGGAGTTATGGGGAATTGGCATGGTAGCAACCTGGAAATGAACTCCTTTGAAGAATACGAATCACCCCTAGATATTCAAGAACATAATCCGTTTAGTGATCCAGATAGTCTAGAATTTGATAGCGATTCATTGGATACTGCCACAACTGATAATCCCTTTGGCTTATCTAGTGAATATCTCGCGGATAATCCGATATCAGATCAATTAGAATTATCACCTTTTTGGCAAGAAGGAATTTCTGCCGATCATAATCATGGGGATATTAATAACAATCTAGCTAATGGCAGTTCAGTCATGAGTAATGGTGAGGAGAGCTATTCACCTTTTGCAGAAACTAAATTATCGGTTGATGATGATTCTGAAAATCAGACTGAGCTATTCATGGGGGAAGATGAAGATATAGATAAATTGATGGATGATAATTCTCCAGACTTAACCACTAGTGTAAAAAATACATATTTGGAGATTAATGAACAGGCTGTCAACAACGATAATAATATAGGAAATAATTGGCAAAATAGCCAGGAAGATGACTTTTCTCTCAGTAGCCAAGATAGTTTACTGCATAGTATATCTGGGGAATCTGCACCTAGATCACAGACCCAACTCAATCAGCAATCAGGATCATTTATCACCGATTCTGTGCCACCACAACGGCAGTTTAATTTCAACTCCTCATCAGGAAAAAATAATTTTGATGATGATAGCTTTGATTTAGATGCGTTTGAATCGGCTTTTGGGTCAGAGGCTGAAGTAGATTCGGGGAGTGAAACCTTTGTTTCCACTCAAGATACAAGTAATATCTCTAGTGGAAATATTCGCAAGAACAATATAGATTTTCTCAACGACTTTGATGAATTTGATGATCTCGGTGATATCCCCGGATTTGAACTCACGGAAGATGATAGTTTTGATGATAGGCGAATGCTGTCAGAATCCCTGGATACTCAGGGAAATTCCCAATCTCAATTTGTGAATAACTCATTCGCTAATGAAAGAGGGGATACCTATCAGGATCTCAGTCATCGTGATGAAGAACTATTCACAATTACAGGCGCTCAAGAAGCAGTTCGGATATTTACCCAATCAGACGTTGCGAGGACAGAACCAATTGTCACCTCAGAACAAGGGCTATTTGGACCTTTTGAAAATGCTTCCTTAGACCATAAACAATGGTGGATAGCTGGCAGCGTCGGTTTGGTATCAATGTTGGGTGTAGCTCTGGTTAGTGCTTTGGCAATTTCCATTTCACCGGCTCAACAACGGGAATCCGTGAGAAATACAGGGTTGTTAATGGCTTTGGCGGCGGGAGCTACAGGTGCAGCTACTGCCGGGTTTATGGGGAATCTCACGCTTAAACAAATTCGCCGGACTACGAAGGACTTACAAGCTCAGTTTGATTCTGTGCGTCAAGGTAATTTGAATGTGGAAGCTACTGTTTATTCACAAGATGAATTAGGCTACTTGGCTACTGGCTTTAATGATATGGCTAGGGTAATTTTCACAACTACCAATGAGGCGCAACGTAAAGCCATTGAAATGGAAGAAGCAAAGGAAAACCTTCAACGTCAGGTAATTCGCCTTCTGGATGACGTAGAAGGAGCAGCTAGGGGAGATTTGACGGTTCAAGCTGAAGTCACAGCCGACGTACTGGGAGCGGTAGCTGATGCCTTTAACCTGACAATTCAAAACCTGCGGGATATTGTCCAACAGGTGAAAGTGGCGGCACGGGATGTAACTCAAGGTTCAACTAATTCAGAAACCTTTGCGAGAGCTTTATCTGGGGATGCTTTGCGACAGGCAGAAGAGTTGGCTGTGACGTTGAATTCTGTACAGGTAATGACATATTCCATTCAACGGGTAGCAGAGGCAGCCAGGGAAGCGGAAACTGTAGCCCGTGATGCTAGTAAAATTGCTCAGAAAGGGGGCGAAGCGGTAGAAAATACGGTGGCAGGGATTTTGGAAATTCGGGAAACTGTGGCAGAAACTACTCGCAAAGTGAAACGTTTGGCGGAATCTTCCCAGGAAATTAACTCTATTGTTGCCATAGTTTCACAGATTGCTTCTCGAACTAATTTATTGGCTCTTAATGCCAGTATTGAAGCGGCGAGAGCAGGAGAAGCGGGTCGAGGATTCGCTATTGTCGCTGATGAAGTGCGACAGTTGGCTGATCGATCTGCGAAGTCTTTAAAAGAAATTGAGCAAATCGTGATGCAAATTCAGAGTGAAACTAGCTCAGTGATGACAGCTATGGAGGAAGGGACACAACAGGTAATTCATCAGACTAAATTAGCAGAAGAAGCCAAGCGATCGCTAGATAATATCATCCAGGTAGCCGATCACATTGATATTTTGGTACGATCAATTACCAGTGATACCGTAGAACAAACGGAAACCTCCCGTGCTGTCGCCCAAGTCATGCAATCTGTGGAATTAACGGCGCAAGAAACCTCTCAAGAAGCACAGCGAGTTTCTGGAGCTTTGCAACACTTAGTGGGAGTATCCCGCGATTTAATTGCCTCCGTGGAACGCTTCCGAGTGGAAACTATCGAATCTAGGTAAGAGGCAAAAGTCAAAAGGCAAAAGGAACAATTAATGTCTACCTCTGTGCCTAGTACAACACGGTGTAAATAAACCAACCATTCTAAATCGTTAAAAAGCCTATACTGTCTTCGTTTTGACTTTTGACTTTTGCCCTGCGGTACTAGTCTGTTAACTTTTTTGTTTACCATGCGCCTTTTCTTGCACCTTTTACCTGTAGTAAGCCGATTTAATTAACTATGCAGCCGGAACAACAACAACGGATTTTAGGTTACTTTCTCGAAGAAGCCAGAGAACACCTAAACACTATTGAACAAGGACTACTGAATCTTCAAGGGACACTGGAAGATTCAGAAATGATTAATGAAGTCTTCCGTGCAGCCCACTCTATCAAAGGTGGTGCAGCTATGTTAGGTCTGAGTAGTATTCAGCACACATCCCACCGTCTTGAGGATTGTTTCAAAATTCTTAAAGAACATCCTATTCAAGTAGATCAAAGATTAGAGTCTTTGCTATTGGACATCTGTGATACATTAAAAGCCTTGATAGACAATCTTGGCAATCCCTTTGGGTTATCAGAGGAAAAAGCTCAAGCTTTGATGTCAAAAACTGAACCAGTCATGCAATGGCTGAATGAGCATATAGAACTACTGCTAAAACAGGGTAATAATCAAGTATTAAGTCCTAGTAGCGCATCTCCTACCCGGTTGCACATAGAGCCACCTGTTTCCCCACAGATACAAAATTCACGGATACCAAATAAACAAAATCAGGATTGGAGAGAGTTTCAAGCACAGGTGTTACAAGTTCTGCGGGAAATGTTGCAACAGTTTAAAAAAACTAACCTAGAGACTTCCCGTAACAATTTACAAGAATGCTGTCATCAATTAGTAAAAATTGGTAGAGAATTAAATTTATCAAATTGGTGTAATCTGTGTGAATCAGCAGCCCTGGCTATATCCAATCCCGATAATAGTTATTTAACTTTAGCCAAAATAATTATTACTGAAATTAAGCAAGCGCAAGAATTAGTTCTCCAACATAAAGATGGGGAAATTACTATTAGTCAACAATTAGAAAATCTGTTTCCTCTTGCACAACTGGAGTTATTAGAATTTGCAGAAACGGAAATTGGGGAAACTTTATTTACAGATACGAAAGAAATAAATTTAGAACCCAACATCAATGGATTTACCGAACCAGCTTTGTTTGATCATCAATCAACTGTGTCCGAAAGCACTGAGAACTCTCCAGAAATAGGAATCTCTGAGTTAAACACTCTGGCTGATTTATTTGAAGGTGATACCCCCGATTTAGAAAATAATTGGCAACAAGAAGAAATATTAGAAGATATCACCAACTATCAGTTACCAATTACCAACAGTGAAGTTGAAGAGAATAATCACAATTTAGCTGATTTACTCTTCTTTGAAGATGACAATATACATAAGATAACTGCAAATAATCATGAGGATTTAAGTCTCTTATTTGATGATAGTTTATTAGAATCAGGGGATATAGCGGAAACAGTTAGTTATCAACCGATAGAATCTAGTAATCTGTTGTCAAATCATACAGATTTGCAATTTCCATCAGATGATGTGTTGCTAGAATTAATCTCAATTTCTAGACAATCACGGCAGCCTAATTCTGAAAATGAGACAAATAGTAGTAATAATTTAGAAGAATTATTGACCTTCATAGCCGATGATGAATTAATATTTACAGATGAAACAACTGAATCAGAAAATACTGCGATAGCAGAAATAGCTACAGAACCTCAAATCAATTTTGATAATTCCTTTTTATCGGCAAATACAGATACCAATTTTCCAGTAGAAGTTATTCCTACCAATGTAAAAACATCAAAAATAAAACCATCGGCACCAGAAAGTTTATCTTTAGATAATTTATTTACAGCGGTAAAACCCCAGCCACCACTAGTCAATGAAATTGATGATTTATTCAGTCCACCAGAAATAACAACTAATCTTGCTAATTCAGTAGATGATCCAGATAACTTCTGGGATGATCTAGGCATAAGTGACTCAGAAAACACCTCTGTAATTAGTCAAGATATAGCTAAAGAACTAGAGGAGAGTTTATTTAGTGCATCTGTTGAAATTGGCACAAAATATCAGCAATTAACGACAAATAATCATCTAGATAAAAAAGGGTTTAATCCAACTTCCCAAGAAGAATATTTTGATTTATTCTTCACATCAGATAGCGATACTGGGGCGCAAGCCATAGATAATTTATTTGGTGATTTTATAGATGTCAACTCTAACAATGTTTCCCAATCTAGAGAATTATTTCTACCAGAAATTAATAGTTTTTCTCAACCTCCAGAAGTAACAGCAGATCAAGAAATTTTTGAGCCTGTTAAAGATGGCAATGATGACGGTTTGATTTTGTTTAAAGAGGAAATAACGTCTTCTAAAGCCGGCACTGATCTAGATTTTACCTCTAATTTTGCAGATTTCGACTTAGAATTAGACTCAATTTTGCTAACAGCAATAACTACAGATAGTGCCGTAGTGGATGAAACTTACTCAGAATTAGAGTTAGAAAATCCATTACAATCATCTTCAATAGATGATTTTGCGGCAATAGAAGCATTATTGGATGAACCTGTAGAAGATATAGTAGAAGCATCTTCAATAGATGATTTTACGGCGATAGAAGCACTTTTATCCACAGCATTAGGAGACTTTACTAATCAGGAGTCAGAATCTATCTCAGGGGAAGATTTAGCAGCATTAGAAGCATTGTTGGATGAGGTGGGAGACAAAGAAGCACAGATAATTATTGGACAGACACCAGTAATTGTTCAACCTGTAGTCACAAACTCTCAAAATACTTTTTCTTCCTTGGGATTAGAAGATGAATTTAGTGAATTAGAGGATTTATTAGAACAGGCTGATAAAACAATATCTGGTTCGTCTGCCCCATCAGGAAAAACTTCTACTAGCAAAATTCCCATCCCCCGTCCGACAACTCGACGAATGATAAGAGAAGAAAGTATGAAAATTCCAGTTAAGCAACTGGATGATATGAGTAACTTAGTCGGGGAGTTGGTGGTAAATCGTAATACATTAGAGCAGGATCATGAGCGTCTGCGACAGTCTCTAGATAGTCTTTTGGTTCAGGTACAGCATCTATCAGATGTGGGAGTGAGGATGCAGGAATACTACGAGCGATCGCTCTTAGAAGCCTCTCTCCTATCCAGTCGCCGTTCTCGAGAACATGATCGACCACCATCAGGCAATTCCCATAATCGCGGGTTTAGCGAAATTGAAATGGATCGGTTTACGCCCTTCCATATCCTGGCGCAAGAAATGATTGAGTTCATCGTGCGAGTCCGGGAGTCAGCCAGTGATATTGACTTTGTTACCGAAGAAACAGAACAGGTAGCAAGACAGTTACGCCAAGCAACTAGTCAACTACAAGAAGGATTGACAAAAGCCCGAATGGTTCCATTTAGCCAAGCTGTTGATCGGTTACGGCGAGGGGTGCGGGATAATGCCATTAGATATGGCAAACAAGTAGAATTAGTCACAGAAGGAGTGGATACCTTAGTTGACAAGATGATTTTGGATCGTCTCACAGATCCATTGACTCATATGGTCAATAATGCGATCTCTCACGGCATTGAAACCCCAAAAGTTCGGGAAGCCGCAGGTAAATCACCCGTAGGTATCATTAATATTCGCGCCCTACAACAAGGAAACCAAACGATTATTTCTGTCAGTGATGACGGTGCAGGTATTGATCATCAAAAAGTTAAAAACAAAGCCGTTAAAAAAGGTATCCTCACCCCCGAACAGGCAAAAACCATGTCTCGGATTGACACTTACGAACTTTTATTCCTCCCCAGCTTTAGTACCGCCGATGAAGTAGACGATATCAAAGGTAGGGGTGTGGGCATGAACGTCGTCCACAACGATATCAGCGAAATTCGCGGTACTGTTGGTACTGACTCTACACTAGGTCAAGGAACGACCTTTACCATTCGTCTACCCGTAACCCTAAGTATTTGTAAAGCCCTATTCTGCATCTGCGATCGCACCAGAATCGCTTTTCCAATGGATGGTGTGGAAGATACCCTAAATATTCCCAGCAAAAACATTCAGCAAGATGCTGACGGAGAATCATTTATCGTCTGGAGAGAGATTATTCTACCCTTCAAGCCTTTAAAAGATATCTTAGTTTTTAACCGTCAACTTAGTCGTGGCAACATCTATGGGACTAAAAAAAATGATGACATGATTTCTGTCATCGTTATCCGTTCAGGCAATACAATGATCGCTTTACAAGTTGATCAAGTCCTCAGTGAACAAGAAATTGTAATTAAGCAATTTGAAGGACCAGCACCTAAACCAAGTGGCGTAGCTGGTGCTACAGTTCTTGGTGACGGTATGATCATGCCCATTGCTGACGTACTAGAAATCATCGACATCTTCCAAGGCAAGATGTCTAAAAATATCGGTGGCAATTGGCAGCAAACAAATTCACCATCAGTAAACACCATCTCCGCTGACAAAGTAGAAACAACAGTATTAATCGTTGATGACTCCATCACAGTTCGAGAACTTCTATCTCTTACCTTTAGCAAAGCTGGTTATCGGGTAGAACAAGCCCGTGATGGGCAAGAGGCATGGGATAAACTTCGTTCCGGTTTATATTGCGATATCGTTTTCTGTGACATTGAAATGCCTCGTTGTGATGGATTAGAATTGCTGTCTCGAATGCAGAAAGATGGTTCTTTTGGCAACTTACCTATCGCCATGCTTACCTCTCGTGGTGCAGATAAACATAGACAAATGGCACTACAACTTGGTGCTAGTGGCTACTTTACTAAACCCTATTTAGAAGAAGCACTTTTAGAAGCAGCTTCGCGGATGCTAAAAGGAGAAAAAGTCGTAGTTACAGCTTAATGAAGAATACTAGGACAACACGACGTAAATAAACCAACCATTCTAAATCGGTAAAAATCCTATAGCATAGTAGGTTAGCATTGAAAATCGTCGTTATGGCAAGGCAAGAGGCAAGAGGCAAGAGTGAAGAGAGTTTAGGCAATTTTACTTTTCCTTACACAGATTGGTTGTATTGTGTTCACCTACTTAGTATTAGTAGTTCGTCAAATTTATTTTGACGGGTAATGATCGAAAAAAACTTCTGTTCTCCCCAACCCCCCCAC
>NZ_JADEWA010000156.1:0-10936 GCF_015207865.1 Dolichospermum sp. LEGE 00246 | reverse complement strand
CTTTTGAATGTGCTGATTCTTTGTAAACCATCTATAATAATCCATTTATTATCATCAGTAGCATCTATATAAAACGCTGGAAGTGGAATTTTAATTAAAAGAGATTCAATTAAGCGACTTTTGGCTTTAGGTGTCCAAATATCAGATTGGCGTTGAAAGTCAGGAGCTAAATCAATTTCATCATATTCAATTCTTTTAAGTAGGAGATCCATTGTCATAGGTTTAGTTTTAACCCTAATCTGTGTTGGGTCAAAGGGTTCTAAATTTTCATCATCATCTTGATCTATTAATTCCATCTGTTGATTATTGAGTTTATTTGTTTCCATTATGACAAATGCTACTAAAAATTTACTTAGGCAGAATTAGATATCATTAAATCATAATACCAAACAAATTATCTGGGCGTTGATTGAATAGAATTTTCAACGACTTATGAACAGTAATCTCACTGAGTAGTAGAACTTTTATTAAATTCGCTATTGAGGCAAAACGCATCTAAATTAAATTATGCAAGCAAAATCAGGATTTAGCATGGCTAAACCCTGAGCGACTCCTGAATTTTTCCCTACAATCTTTAGGCTTCGTCGTAAGCTTCTAAATCTAAGAGGTGGATATAGGCTTCAACTAACTCTGGACGCTGAAAAGCGATCGCCCGCAGTAGATGCCAATCATTCAAACCCTCAAAAGCATTACTATAATTATCTAGTTCCAGACGTGTAGCCAAATCCCTTACCTCTGTTGTCGTCATAGCAGAAATTTCTGTTTTGGAAATGCTTAGAGTTTTCATAAGACCTCGCGGTATGCGGGAAACTCAGTCCCTTTAGGGCTGAGAGGGAAGCGACACGGGCGGTTTTAACCGCATTGAATCTTAAATTTTAGTCAGGTTTTTTGATTGGAAACCTGAAAAACTAACTCCCATTTCTGGGGTAATGTTAGCTTCGACCAGTTATAAGAGCTTGTTTTGCTTGCAACACTGTTCCAGTGACCTTAGAACTGTTTAATCACAAGCGACAGAGCAGGGAACTAGCTTCGCATTCCGGGGTGTCGTGACTCAAATAACGGCTACCTATTTCTAGGTGGTCTGGTCAGTACAGCTTGTTTGATTTCTCTTGCAAGCTCAGTCCCTTTAGGGCTGGGTTACTGACAATGCTTGCCCCTCCCTTTCGCAGCGCTTACATTCAGCTTAGGGTGGAGTTGCTTCCACCTGTTCTATCTTACTCATTAACGAGCATGAAATTTGTAAAAATTCTTGTGATTTTTACCAGAATTTGGAAAATTTTTGTAACTAAACCTAACCAATTGTGTTAAGAACAAAAGTTCGTAGCACTTCTAACATTTGTAAATTAATTTCATGTCCCGTGGCGAATTCATGATATTCCACAGCTACGCCTAGAGATTGTGCCATTTCTCTCGACTTAATCGCTGCTTGCAGGGGGACTACTTCATCCCTTGTACCGTGCATGATTAATGTCGGCGGAAAATTGCCTTGATTCAGCGTTGCTACGTCAGGATGTAGATAGCCACTTATCACTACCAACCCAGCCAAGGGTAAGCTTAATCCTACATCTAAAGTCATTGCCCCACCTTGAGAAAATCCGCTCAAAATTGTGCGTGATAACGGTACACCCGTATTACTTTCTAAAGAGAGCAACCAATCTATCAGTAATTGTTTACTTTGGGTTAATCCATCATACATATTTTCTGTCCGCAGGTCATACCATGCCTTACCCGTGTCAGCATAAGGATAAGGATAGGGAGCATTGGGGAGGAGAAATTCGTAATCAGGTAAATTGACATAAGGGATCAAAGATGTAACATCTTGGGCATTTGCACCCCAACCATGTAAAGTGACGATTAAAGCATCTGGTGTTTTTCCTGCTGGTGGAGAAACTCTGATGAAGTCTAATGTTTGAGTCATAGGTAATTGAGTTAAGAATTAATGCAGATACAGTATACCGCGTCTTAATCCAGTACACATTTCCTAACTTTTTTCGTTCTTCTGGAAGTTTTTATATTTTGCCGTATTTACACAGTGATATTGCATAATGACAGCATGAATTATGCTTTGCGCCAAGAAGCAAAGGCGCAAAGTTTAATACCAATTTTATGTGAGGTTACACAGAATTATGAAATCCATGAATTCCGTCTCTATCTGCGTTCATCTGCGGTCAATAAATCCCGAAATTTTATTCTATGCAGCTTCATTTTAATTTACACTCTCCCTTGGGGTATATATTAAATAGGGAAGTAAAATAAAAAAATAATATGGGGATGGGGATATGGTCACATTAAATATTGATGATTTACAAGAAATTGATAAATTTCGTAATTTACAATTAACATTACGCGATCGCTGGCAAACTAGCGAATTATTCGACAATAGTGAAGCAGATATTTTAATTGTTCCTTCTTTGAGTATCGATCAAGGAGAATTACTCAAGATAGAAGGATGTGAGCATTATGAAGAAAGATTACTTTTTTCATTAATGCGGTTAAGAAATCCCCGGACTAGATTAATTTATGTGACATCAATGCCACTGCATCCCAGTATTATTGATTATTATCTGCAACTACTTCCGGGCATTCCTTTTTCTCATGCTCGTCATCGCTTATTATTACTTTCTGCCTATGATGCTTCTTTAAAACCCCTCAGTCAAAAAATATTAGAACGGCCTCGGTTATTAGAAAGAATTCACAAAGCTTTGCGACTAGATAAAGCTTTCATAGTATGTTATAATTCCACTTTTTGGGAAGCGCAATTATCTTTAAAGTTGGGTGTACCTTTATATGCTGCTGCACCAGATTTGCAAATTTGGGGAACAAAGAGCGGTAGTAGACAGATTTTTCAAGAAAGTAATGTCCCACTTCCCGACGGTAGCGAGTTAGTCAGGAATTGCGAAGACTTAGCAAATGCTGCGGCTGATTTGTGGGAACGTCAACCGACATTACAAAGAATGGTAATTAAGTTGAATGAAGGTTTTTCTGGGGAAGGGAATGCACTGTTAGATCTACGGGAAATAATGGATGTTGCACCGGGAAAAGCTGATCATAGTCAAAGAGTAACAGCAATTAGCGATCGCTTCCTGCATTTACGTTTTCAATCTTTACAAGAAACCTGGGCGAATTTTTCTCGACGCATTCCTGAATTGGGGGCAATAGTGGAAGCTTTTATCGAAGGAGAAATCAAATATTCACCCAGTGTCCAAGGCAGAATCACACCTAATGGAGAAGTGGAAATTATTTCTACCCATGACCAAATTTTAGGCGGACCTGACGGACAAATTTATATAGGTTGTCGCTTTCCTGCGGATGCAAATTATCGCTGTGAATTACAGGAATTAGGTTTAAGAGTTGGAAATAAATTAGCGGAAAAAGGAGCTTTAGAAAGATTTGCCGTTGATTTTGTCACTGTTGACAAAGGTGATGGTAAATGGGATATTCAAGCCATTGAAATTAACCTTCGCAAAGGAGGAACAACCCATCCATTTATGACGTTGAAATTATTAACTAATGGTCGTTATGATTTATCCACTGGATTATTTTATAGTCAACAAGGCAGACCTAAATATTATATTGCCACAGATAATTTACAAAAATCTAATTATCAGGGATTATTACCTAATGATTTAATGGATATTATCGCTCACCACAGGTTACATTTTGATAGCGGCACAGAAACAGGTACAGTTTTTCATCTCATGGGTTGTCTTTCCCAATTTGGTAAATTAGGATTAACCAGTATTGGTGATTCACCCCAAGAAGCGGAAGAAATTTATAATAAAGTTATTGAGGTTCTTGATCAAGAAACCAGCGGTGATCATAATAATCATGCTATCTTTACTGATTATAATTTTCCCATGACTGGGGATGGATATAGTTGTTAAATCAAATATAAAATTCAGCTTGATATTCCTGATGCTCTATTCCTCTATCAATCAAGCATCAGGAATATTCACAAAATTCTGATGTCAGGATATCATCTCCGGTAGGAAACAGTTATACCCGGAGATAGAGTAGGGAGGAAGATAGCAAACTATTATAATATACTGTGTTTATGTTCATAAGATTTGTATTATCATAGATATAAATATTATTTTATGAAAAATGCCAGTAGATTTTCTCAATGAACCAATCATTTCTTTCACAATTCTCCTTATAGCTATTTTTATTGTTCCCCCGCTATTTGAGAGACTAAAATTACCTGGATTGGTGGGTTTACTAATAGCAGGCGTATTACTGGGTCAAAATGGACTCAATCTCCTCAACCCTAAATCGGAAACTATAAAACTGCTTTCAGATATTGGTAAAGTTTATTTGATGTTTGTAGCAGGTTTAGAGATTGATATTGAACAATTTCGCCAAACTAAAAATCGCTCAATGGGTTTTGGCTTCCTGACTTTTTTAATGCCTTTAATTGCGGGGATTATTACCGGACGTTTATTCAATTTTAGCTGGAATTCTTCTGTTTTGATTGGTTCTTTACTGGCTTCTCATACTCTCTTGGCATATCCAATTATCAGTCGGTTGGGAGTTATCGGCAATGAAGCAGTCACAGTGACAATTGGGGCAACGATTTTTACTGATACAGGTGCATTGTTATTACTGGCAATTTGTGTAGGTATTCATGGAGGAGATTTCACAGCTTTTAAATTATTTACTTTATTGGGTGGACTAGCAATTTATTCAGTTGTGATCTTATTTGGGTTTAATAAGGTAGGAAAAGAGTTTTTCCGCCGCACTGGAGAGGAAGAGAGTAATCAATTTTTGTTTATCTTGCTGGCCTTATTTTTGGCATCTGTAGGAGCGCAAGCGATTGGGATTGAAAAAATTGTTGGTGCGTTCCTGGCAGGTTTAGCAGTCAATGGCGTTTTGGGAAATAGCCCCGTTAAAGAAAAGGTAGAGTTTGTGGGTAGTGTTCTGTTTATCCCTTGTTTCTTTGTGGACATGGGATTACTAATTGATATACCTGCGTTTATCAAAACTCTCAGTTCAATTACTTTAACTGTGGCAATTGTCGTGGCACTGATTAGCAGTAAATTTGTGGCGGCCTTTCTAGCTAAAACATTTTATCGCTATAACAATTCAGAGATGCTGACAATGTGGTCATTATCGCTACCGCAGGTAGCAGCCACACTCGCAGCCACATTAGTTGCCTATCAATCCGTAAATCCTGCTGGTGAGAGGCTAATCAATGAGGGTGTCTTAAATAGTGTTATTGTCCTGATGTTGGTGACGGCTATCATGGGTCCGATAATTACAGCTAGGGTTGCTCGGTCTTTACAAGTCGTCCCGTCTACGGAATGGAAAACAGATAGTTTATCGGTGTGGTGGGAATCTCAAGAGCAAATAGAGACAGCAGACAACCGTTTGCAACAAGATTACCCGCCATTTATTGTTGTAGTTCCCATTTATAACCCGCTGACGCAACGTTATCTGCTGGAAATGGCAGCACTTATAGCCCGTCATGAATCTGGACAGATTATGCCTTTAGCTATTACTAAAGCCCATCTGAATATGGATGATCCACAATTAGTAACGGCACTAGCACAAAGTCAGGAAAGATTGAGGTTGGCTTCCGAAATTAGTCAAGAATTTAACGTCCAAGCATCACCGACAATTCGGATTGATGATAATGTGGCTTTGGGGATTAGTCACGCCAGTCGGGAACATAATGCTAGTTTAGTGATAATGGGTTGGGGAAATACCAGGAATTTCCGCGCCCGTTTATTTGGTAGTCTCATTGATAAGGTTTTCTGGTCTTCTCATTGTCCGGTAGCGGTAACACGCCTGTTAAAAAGTCCGACAGAAATCAGACGCATTCTTGTTCCTGTTGGTGACTTAATGAGGGTGACTATTGGGACTATCAGATTTGCCCAAATTTTAGCTGATGCTAATCAAGCTGAGGTTGTGCTTTTGCACGTGAACGATGCCTACCGCAGTCCCAGCCAACGCTTAATACCTGATGAGCAGGTTACACATTTCACATCTCAATTGTCTGATATTGCTAATCAAGGCAACTTACAAGTCAATACAAATATTTTAACAATTGTTGGTGATGATATTGCCAAAGTCATTATTGAGCAAGCGCAGGCATTTGACTTAGTGGTTTTGCGTTCTGTCCGCTATCGCACCGCTGGAGGATTAGCCGTTAGTGAAGTGACAACCCAAGTGATTAACAATTTGAAATGTTCGATTGTCATGCTGGGAGAACCTCAATAATACCTGTAATTCCCTCCTCTGACCTAAAAAAAGGCTCGATATTTGGGACAAAGACTAATGGCAATGGCCAGTTAGAGTTATTTAGACGAATATCTAGAACTAAAGTGAAATAGACGCTAAAATCGATCCAGCCTTTGTATTTTCGTGGTTTTGACCCAGATAACTCAGAGTGCGGTTCACTGCATAAATCCCCATTGTCAACGTCCTTACCCTCAACCTTGGGGAAACAAATTCTGTAACAGTTGTGGCGCACCGCTGCATCTGTTAGATCGCTATTTCTCTCTTAAACCTCTCGGTGCGGGGGGATTTGCCCAAATTTACACAATTTGGGATGAAAAGACACAGACAGAAAAAGTGCTAAAGGTGCTAGTTGAAACTTCACCCAAGGCGCTGGAATTATTTATTCAAGAAGCGGAAGTTTTAAGTAGTTTCCGCAATTCTGGCGTGCCTAAAGTTGATGCTAATGGGTATTTTCAAGTTAACTTAATTAATCCTAAACCCCATCAATTACCTTGTTTGGTGATGGAAAAAATCAATGGCTACACTTTAGAGGAAGTGTTAATAAATTCTCCTCAAGGTTGTTCCGAAGATTTGGTACTCGGTTGGTTTATTCAAGCCGTGTTGATTTTACAGGAATTACATAAACGCCAAATTATTCACCGAGATATAAAACCTTCTAATTTGATGTTACGGACTTCCACACCAGTATCTCCTGCCAAAAGTGATCAATTAGTGCTAATTGATTTTGGTGGTGCTAAACAATTTAGTGGGTCAGTTTTGCGATCACACTCCACATCTACACGCTTATACTCTTCCGGTTATAGTCCCCAGGAACAAATTCGCGGCGGTAATGTTGGACCAGCCGCAGATTTTTATGCTTTAGGACGGACGATGATTCAACTACTTACCGCCAAATATCCATCCGAATTGGAAGATAGTTTAACTGGAAAATTGCGTTGGCGTAATTATCGGCAAATTAACCCAGATTTAGCGGATTTAATTGATGAAATGGTAGAAGATGATGTGCGATTACGTCCAGCTAATACAGCTATTATTCATAAACGCTTACTAAGTATCGCCTCGTCATCTTCACAGCCAGGTTTATTCAGCAGTCCGGGTAAATCTGTTGTCCAATCAATCACTGAATTTACTCAAGCTATAAGTAATACTACTTTATTGATAATTCAGGGAATATACAAATTTTTATCCGCCTGTTTGGCGACTGTTTGGGTAATGATACTGACAAGTATCTGCGCGGGAATCGGGACTATAATTGGTTTTGTCCTGGCTTACCATACCAGTTTAGGCGATCGCTGGCTAGAATTACTAGCCTATCAATTCCCCACATTAGTCGGAAAACAACCTTATATAGCCGCAGAAACTATCCTATATGGTTTTGCAGGTTTGGGAACAGGTTGGGGATTAACCTTATCAGGCTGTTTTGGGCAAAAGCGGCGGTTTCTCATCACAGCCTTAATGGGCTTAATTGGCTACAGTTTAGGCTGGATAGCTTGTCAATTCATCACCACACCGAATCCGGCGGAAAGCTTAGTCACATGGATTTTAATCTCACTTCCCCTATTAACCCTTGGTTTAGGTCTTCGCAGTCATCAAATCGCCTACGCTGTCATTGCAGGTTTAGGAAGTTCCAACCTCATAGCCATTCTCGTACGTTTAGGGTTAGGACTACATTTATTCCATTTTTCCAGTCAACCACAAGGGCTGGATATATTTTCACCCATAGGTTTTTTTAGTTTAGTGAGTATTTTAATCAGCTTTTCCCTGAGTATAAGCCATTACCTAATTGTCCCTTGCTTACGCTGGTTAGGTTGGCGATAAGGAGAAGGTAGGGGCGCAGGGCTTACGCCCATTCAGGAAGAAGCAGGAAGAAGAAGAAAATTTTTCCCCTGTTCCCAAAAACACAGATACCCCCAGTTCATTTGAGTTGTGAACTGGGGGCATCCCATAATTGGTAGACTATAAATGTTTCGGTATACTGAAGTTGAAACCAATATACACTCTTTATTCCCATTTGCATAGTTCTGTAATAACAATTTATTTAAGTTTTGTATATTTTTAATTATTCCTTCATATTTAAGACTGATTAAACCAGCAAATATACTGTCATTTTAATAAAATTAGCAGCATTCTAGCAAAAAACACCGCGCAACTCAGCCAATGTGGAACTTAATAAGTAGTGAGACAGAATTAATTACACAATGTCATTGCGTAAGCGTGGCGTGGCGTTAGCCATATGGAACGAAGTGAAATGAAGCAATCGCCAGGGTTGTGATTGCTTCCCTTCCCTCGCAATGACTGTAAATATTTTTGTCCAATTACTTACCTGAAATTAAGTTACTCTGAAGCTTATTTGCAGAAAATATTGAAACATTGAACATGGAATGGAACGCACTATTTCATTTTTAGGCATTTGTGTTTTCATCGGTATATGCTACGCCCTGTCCGTGAATCGTCAAGCCGTGCGTTGGCGTACAGTTGCTTGGGGGTTAGGGTGGGAATTTATTTTAGCTATAGTCATTCTCAAAACCACTTGGGGTTTGAACTTATTTAAATCCTTGGGAAATATCGTTGGTAACTTTTTAGCTTTTTCTGATGTTGGTGCAAAATTCGTCTTTGGTGAAAACTTCAAAGATCATCTGTTTGCTTTTCAAATTCTCCCCACAATTATCTTTTTCTCATCATTTATCAGTATTCTTTATTACTATGGCATTTTGCAAAGAGTTGTCAATGCCCTAGCATGGTTCATGATGAAAACCATGAAAACATCAGGTTCTGAATCTTTGTCCTGTGCGGGCAATATCTTCTTGGGACCAACAGAGGCAGCACTCATGGTCAAGCCTTACATAGCAAATATGACAAAATCTGAATTGCACGCTGTCATGACTGGTGGTTTTGCTACCATTGCTGGGGGTGTACTAGGTGCTTATTTGTCCTTTGGGATTCCACCAGAACATTTAATTGCTGCTTTTTTTATGACTTCTCCTGTTGCATTGATAGTATCAAAAATAATGTATCCAGAAACAGAAGTATCGGAAACTACGGAAAAAGTTAATATAAACATCAAAAGTAATTATGTTAATGTTCTTGATGCAGCCACATCTGGGGCAATTGATGGGGTAAAATTAGCAGTTAATGTTGGGGTAATAATAATTGCTTTTTTGAGTTTATTAGCTGCTGTGAATGTTGGCAGGTTATCCGCAATTATCTTTAGAAGGGATGTTATCTTTAATTATGTTTCCCGTAGCCTGGTTAATGGGTATACCTTGGGCTGACTGTGGACAAGTTGGAGCATTATTAGGTAAAAAGACGATTCTTAATGAATTTATCGCCTATTTGGATTTAGGAGAACTGATTAAGAAACAAGAAATTTCTCAACGTTCAGCTATTATTACTACCTATGCCTTATGTAATTTTGCTAATATTGGCTCAATTGGCATTACTATTGGTGGGATCACAGGAATAGCACCCAACCGTCAACAAGACTTAGCCCGTATGGGTTTAAGGACTATGATTGGTGGATTATTGGCCGGTTTTATTACTGCGGGAATTGCGGGAATTTTGATTTAGAAATAATTGGAATTACAGGATTTGCTGTAGGGGTAGCGCCCCCCGTGCCTACCCCATTCTTATGGAGGTACAAGAACCCCACCACCGGGAACAGGGAACATTTGTTACCAAAACTGTAACAATTGAGAATTTATGAATCGTGGATGAGATAGTGAACAATTAGTAGATTAGCAACGTCTTTTGCAATAGACACCTGAAAATCTGGAGTAATTGAGGTAAAAGGATGAATTCTGTCACAACCAATTTTCTGCAACGACGTTATGGGGTAAGTTTGGGCAGACGTTATGTTTTAGCAGCCGCTGGTGTTATGGTATTAGGTGCTTTTGCTTGTTATCCGATAGATAACCTCGTTCCCAGCCTCCGACTGGGAATGCCCTCAAGAGCCTCTGCCTCTGCTACCATTGAAGGCAGAGCCTTCTAAAATTCATTCCCATACAGAGTATGGGAACGAGAAAATGAGAAGAGTATGGGAACGAGAAAATGAGAAGAGTATGGGAACGAGAAAATGAGAAGAGTATGGGAACGAGAAAATGAGAAGAGTATGGGAACGAGATAAAGAGGTTGTTTTAGACTTTGATTGATGATTATATTGATCGTCAACAGACAAGTATGCTAGGGACAAAGCAAGAGCTTCATTGGTGTCAACTTAACGCAAAACCCATAGCCCGCCTGGGAATAAATTCCCAGTCTAATAAGTAATGGGACAGAATTAATTACACAATTTCATTGCAAATGGAACGAAGTGAAATGAAGCAATCGCAAGGGTTGTGATTGCTTCCCTTCCCTCGCAATGACTGTAAATATTTTTGTCCAATTACTTAGCAAAAGTCATCTGAAGATGACTAAAGATTAGGAAAATTTATTAGTCCGTTAAAACGGACTTGAGCTATGAGACAGGGAATTTATTCCCTGACGGGTGTGGAAGCCAACAGATAAGCCATTTTTAGCCTAAGTTGACACCAACAAGGAATATGGTTTTTGTGAATGTGTAACGCTCATTAACCTTATCCAAAAACAACACCGCGATAAATTTCCGATATCGGTAAATCAACCCCAACAGACTCCAAAGAAATGGATTTTTCTAAATTATTAAAATCACTCAATAACCAACCTTGAGACTGTTTACTAT
>NZ_JADEWA010000014.1:0-28936 GCF_015207865.1 Dolichospermum sp. LEGE 00246 | reverse complement strand
ACCCTAACCCTCCCCGATGCTTTGGGGGGATTGAGGGGGGTAATCTAACTTGTGTGTGATAGCCTCTGAGGAGAGAGTTAGGTAGGGAAGGGGGGTTAGGTTTCTGGAGATTATCGGTTTCATCTAATACTTTTCAAACAACCTCTCAGACTATTGGTTGAGAATATAAGTAGGTGAACACAATAAAACCAATCTGTGTAAAGAAAAGTAAAATCGCCCAAACCCTTTTGCCTCTTGCTTTGCCATAACGACGATATTCAATGCTAACCTACTTATAATCGGGGGGTTAATAAGAATAATTTTAATTAAGTATCAGCAGGTATTAATATATATGACATCTAAGAAAATAGTTTTATCTTCCTTGTGCTGCTAGACTAATGTTGAACAAAACCAAGTTGACAGAATCATCTACGGTATATCCTAGAACACGGACACAAAGTACATCAAAAGGATTGACGGTGTGCTGTATTTAGCAGAAGTACAAAAACAGAAAGGTGGCTTACTTAGTGGCGGTGGCAAAAGCGAACTAAAATTGATCGCTTGTCAACGTGCTGATCAAAATTGGAGTCCAGTCCCGGACGAAATGATTGTTACTGATGAAGCAAGTAAATTGAATGATGGTGCATTGGTACTGGTGGATTTGAGTCCAAATCGTCAAGTACAGCGGATTCAAGATGCTAGTCGTCCATTGGTGAATATTTTGCAAAATTTTTCCCGACAGGTGGAAAAGTTTAAATTTAAGGAGGAGGAAATTGACCAGTGGAAACAGTCGCTGAAGCTACAAATTCAGGAACTGAATCGTCGGGAAATAGAAATGGAATCCCGGTGGGACGAGGTACAAAAACTGGAGGATGACTCTAAGCGGATAGATACGCAGCAACACTTGATTAATACGTCTCGGACGGAAATTGAGCGGTTACAGGCAGAAGTTGAACGTAATCGCCAGGATTTAGAAGGTGCTTGGGAACATCTGCGCGTTGAGCAACGCTGTTTAGAGGAGATCAGATTAAATCTTCAGCAGTCTCAATCTGTAGATAATGAGCGTGGTCAAAAGCTAAGTGATTTGCTTAATCGTTTATCTGTTACATCTGCTCCTATTAATATAGTAAAGGAAAGTCTTAATTGCGCTTTTGAATTTGCCAATAAGCAGCAGGATGTTTTGAACTTGCATTGGCAAAAGTTGGATATCCAACGTCATACGGCTAATCAGCAGCAAAGTGAGGGAGAGGAACTGGTGCAAACTTTGGGCGATCGCCAAAATGAATTGCAACAGGCACAGGGTTCTCTAGCACAAGAAATCACCCAGTTACAATCACAAATAACAATAGTTAATAGTAAACAGGAATTAACTTCCATACTCAAACAGTATTTAGAAACTGAGGAGGAATTTTACCAAAAGCTGCATCTTTTGGCGACTAAGACTGTTGCTGAGGTAGCTAAACCGGAAGTTGATGTGACGGCTTTGCAACAAATGCCTCTGAAAGAATTGGAGAAAATGGTGCAAGATTGGCAGGAGAAGTTAGATAGGGATTCTAATTTTGTGCAGGAACAGGAGCAGGAGCTTGAATACAAGCAAGAACTTATAGAAGAACTTCAACAAAAAATTGTTCATGCCACTGGGGAAGAACTAGTAAATTTAGAGTTAGAATTAGCGGATGAACAGGATCTTTATCAGATGCTGAACGAGAGTTTGGTGGGACAAAGACGCAATTTGATTGGACAACAAAAAACTCTCCAGCGGAATCAAGTGGTATTGTGGCAAAGACAAGGGATTTCGGTGGAGATTAAGGGGGAATCTAGTGATTTAGAATTACTGGTTTCCCAATTTGCAGCCGAGAAACAGCGAAAATCTGCGGAAATTGAGAAGCTAGAAAGTGATATAGCTTTGATGCTTGCTACTATTGCAGCAGATCAAGGGGCTATTGATCATCAAACTCAGGAGGTAGAAGTAAAGCGTCAGGAAGTTGATTCTATTCAGGAGCAATTACTGAACTTACGGACTGCAACTGCTGAATGTTGGGGGAGAGTGAATCTTTATCAGGAAGCTTTGCAACCTATTCAGGATGAGCTTGATAGGTTACAGGAGCAGTTAAAAAAGATTTGTGAATCTTTAACTCAAGTGCAAGCATTTGGTGATTCTCAGCTTCAGGTTGTTTTTGATCTGCGTCAGGTGATTGAGAGTTTTATAAATCTACCAGAGGTGTTGGTTTCTTAGAGGGTGTTTGAAAAGTCTAATTTATTACTTGTCTTGGCGACTGGAAGTCGCGGCTACACGGGCAAAACCCACCTTCGTGGGTTGGAACAGCTTAATTTTTTGTTAGTCCACCTGGATGGACTTTGTTTGTATAGTAAGTAGTGAGACAGAATTAATTACACAATGTCATTGCGTTAGCGCAGCGTGGCGTTAGCCATATGGAACGAAGTGAAATCAAGCAATTCCAAGGGTTGTGATTGCTTCCCTTCGCTCGCAATGACTGTAAATATTTTTGTCCAATTACTTATGATGATTAATTGAGGGTAATCCAGTCACCTTGGACTATGGCTGTCAAACCACCGGGGAAAGGATCTGTTTGGGAGCGATTGGGGGCTGTGATTAGGGCTGTGAGTTTGTCAATGTGTTCAAAGTTGGGTGCATGGGGAAGTATTTCTTGGAGGATCTGACGCATGACTCGACGTTGGACTGCTAGGGGTGCTTTTTGTAATATTCGCCTGTTTATTTGTAAATTGTCTTGATCACCATCTGCTGAGGCTTCTAGCCGCCACTGAAGGGCTGTTTGTTCGAGAAATTCTACGTCTGCTTGAAGTAGTTCTGCTGTTTGGGCTAGGTTTGCTTCTACTTGGGGATTGAAATTTTCTCTGAGATATGGAATTAGTTGTTGACGAATGCGGTTACGGGGATGCTTGAGGTTTTGATTGGTGGAGTCTTCCCATATTGGCAGATGAAATTTTTGGCAGAACTGTTCTGTTTGGGAACGGGTGATTTCTAGGAGTGGACGGATTAGGATAATATTTTCGGTGAGTGGGCGTTGCCAAGTTAATGCTTGCAAACCGTCTGTGCCAGTACCACGAATTAAATTGTATAGTAAGGTTTCGGCGCGATCGCTGGCAGTATGTCCGGTAATAATATATTGATAGTTATAACATTGGGCAATTTTTGTTAAGGCTTGATATCGCCAATTTCTGGCTGTGGCTTCACTTTTGACGGGTTGATTAGCTGTTTCTAAATAGAAGGGTGTGTGCCAAGTTTTTGCTAAATTGGCGACGTGGCGGGCATTGGCTTGGGAGTCTTCGCGCCAACAATGATCACAATGGGCTATGGCTATGTTCCATTCCCATTTGGGTTGTAAGTCTAATAGTAATTTAATTAAACATAAAGAATCTTGTCCACCGGATACTGCAACTAATAGCCTGTTGTTGCGTGAAAACAGATTACGGGTGTGGATAGTACGATGTATTTGGGCGTGGAGGGGAGTCCATGTCATGAGAGTTTTTAATATTTCATCACCTGAAATTTAGTTCTATCGAACCTGTGATTTTGCAACTATTCTACAGTAATTTAACATCAATTATTCTTTATGACTCTTAAGACATAGTAAATTGTCGCAATTACGTAACTGGGATAGAATAATACAACTCAAAGATGTTGTTTTATTTAAATCGAATTAAAACATATCCGCAGGATCAGCAGATTGGAGTTTGCTAGTAGCGATCGCCCCAGAAATAGCACACATAATTATAGTTAAAAGTAGGACTTGTATACCACGAATTATTGTCATATACATGGGCAAATTTGTTGCTGTTCGGGTTAGTTGGTAAAGTCCTAAAGATACGGCTACCCCTGGAAAAAATCCCAAAGCGGCTAAAATTAAAGCTTCTTCAAAAACTATAGTTAATAAATAATTATGACGATATCCTATGGCTTTGAAAGTTGCATATTCTCGTAAGTGGGCATTAACATCGGTGGAAAGAACTTGGTAAACAATAATTATTCCTACGACAAATCCCATTGATACACCGAGGTTGAAAATAAACCCAATGGGAGAATTACTACTCCAAAAATTATTTTCAAATTCAATAAATTCTTGATGAGTAAGAACCTTGACATCATCTTTTAAATAAGCTTTTAATTGGGCAATAACTTGATCGGTTTTATAACCTGGTTTGATTTTAACTAAACCGATATTCACGCTACTTGTAGGCTGTCTGGCAAAGATTTGGGAAAAGTTATTGGCACTGGTAATTAAGCTACCATCTGCCGCAAAAGAAGCACCAAGTTTAAATAAGCCACCAATAGTAATTGTATTACCATTAATTTCAGTTGTGACAGTTTTACCTTGTTGAATTTGCTTAATTGCTTGTTGATATTCTCCTCTGGCTGCCCGATCAAATAAGACTGTATTTGGTAATTTAATTTTTTGTAATTGTTGATTAATTTCTGGTAAATCAAAAGCTGGTTGATCTGGATTGATGCCAATAATTAATACTCCTGTTTCTAATCGTGTTTGGGGATTTTTCCAAATAATATGGTTACAATACATAGCTTCAGCCGATTTTACCCCTGGTACATCCATTGCTTGATAAAGTCGTCTACGAGAAAAAATAGACATACTTTGTAAGCTACGGGCTTGGGGACTAATGAGAATAATATCAGCTTGTAAACTCCGATGTAATCTAGTATTACTATCATATAAAGCAGTTTGAAACCCTGACTGCATAAACATAAGAACATCGGCAAAGGCAATACCAGATACTGCTACCAATAAACGGCTTTTTTCATGGGTAAGTTGTAACCAACCCAAAGGAGTTCGTCGGCACAATTTTTGAAAAATACTAATCATAGAAATGATAATTGACAACTAACAACTGACAACTGACAACTGACTAAAGACTAAAGACTAATAATTGCCTTAACTTGCATATTGGTAAATTTAGCTGCTTGGTGACTAGAGGCTTTGTTTAGTCGGATGTGGACTTTTATTATTCTGTTATCAATATTGCTGGAAGGATCTATATTGGTGAGGTTTTGCTTTCTTACTTGTAAGCCGATTTGTTCTACTTTTCCTTGTAATTCTTGAGAAAAAGTATCGCTAACTATCCGCGCCTGTTTTCCTTGAATAATTTTTGTAATATCACTTTCGTAAACTTCAGCAACTACATACATCTGACTGGTTTTACCAATGTCAGCAATGCCATTATTAGAAATTAATTCTCCTGGGTGAGTGTAGATTTCAAATACTTGTCCATTTTGAGGAGATTTGACATAGGCTTTTTGAAGATTGATAGTGGCTTTTTTTACTACTGCATCTGCTCGATTTAATTCGGCTATTGCTGCTTGTACATCTACCTTCCTAACTTCAGAAATTTGATTTAGGGTTGCGGAAGCTTCTTTGATTTTTTGTTGACTACTTAATTGTAGCTTTTTTAACTGTGACTGTGCGGCTTGAAGACTTTTTTTAGCAGTTTCCACATTCAAGTTTTTACTATCTCTTTGAGATGCGGAAATTGCCCCTGCTGTATATAATTCTTGATAACGGTGATTTTCGGCTTCAGCATTGAGTAATTCAGATTGCAATTTTTCTAAAGTTGCTTTTTGAGTATCAATATCACCTTGACTTTCGGCTGCTAATCTGTCAATGATGGCTTTTTGGGCGGTAATTTCTCCAGGTTTAGCACCTGCTTGAATTTGGGCAATTTTAGCTTTAATTATGTTTACTTCTGCTTTGGCTTCAGTTAATTCTGCCTGTAAGCGATCGCTATTATCTAAAATAGCAATTACCTGTCCTGTTTTTACCATATCCCCCTCTTTGACTAATATCTTCTCAACTCGACTTCCTTCTCCAGATATCGCTGCTGATAATTTAATCACTTCCCCTTCTGGTTCAATTCTACCCAGTGCTGTGACGGTTTTTATCTCTGGTACGGCTACCACAGGATTGGCTGGTTTTTGATTATCTATATCCCGAAATTTGAGGACAATAAAAACACTAATACTAGCCATAGATAAAGATGCCAGCATGGCAATAGCGATTCCTGCGGAGCGCTTCGCTATCGCTAATCGGAGGGTAAACTGAGAAGATAATGAACCTTTTAGCTTGTGGTTTTGCACAACTGCATACCTTTTCAGTGCTGTTTCAAAATTAGTTAATGAAAAATATCTGGTAGAAAACGAAATCCTAGAAAATCTTAAAATGTAGTTCCTATACTCAACGAGGTAATTTAGTCAATTTATTGGATTATAAATGACAAATCAATT
Organism: Dolichospermum sp. LEGE 00246; assembly: GCF_015207865.1. Lineage (NCBI taxonomy): Bacteria > Bacillati > Cyanobacteriota > Cyanophyceae > Nostocales > Aphanizomenonaceae > Dolichospermum > Dolichospermum sp. LEGE 00246. The sequence goes on along the minus strand of NZ_JADEWA010000014.1, from coordinate 22,683 downwards.
CTAAATCTTTGACAGAAACGAACATTTAGAGATAATATCCCAGAATAGAAAGTCAGATGGTTAACAGATGACAGTTTTCGTAAAATTAGTATATGTAGTGAGACAGAATTAATTACACAATGTCATTGCGTTAGCGTAGCGTGGCGTTAGCCATATGGAACGAAGTGAAATGAAGCAATTCCAATGGTTGTGATTGCTTCCCTTCCCTCGCAATGACTGTAAATATTTTTGTCCAATTACTGATATACGTGTACAAAATTAATTGAACATTTTAAAATTCCTAAACCAATCAATTTTGTAGGTGTCCAACCCCCTGTGATTGCACGAAATACGGGGGTAGGCACGGGGGCGCTACCCCTACATTAAATCCAAATTTTTTATATAATTAATTTTGCTTACGTACTTATTTTAGACAAAATGAGATAGAAATATGGATACTTATACAGCAGGAGTCAGGAGTAAAACTGGCTTGCTGTTTGGCTTTGAATTTAGATCATTTAGTTAAAATAAACCGCGTTTACCATTCGGACGTACCGTTAACCAATTCATTTTAGCTACAGCCAATTGTTCATCAGTCACCTTAGCGCCAGTGAGATTAGCGCCGGACAAATTAGCTCCCCGCAGATTAGCTTGAGTTAGATAAGCTTGACTTAGGTTTGCACCTCTAAGGTCTGCACCTTCTAAATTAGCATTACTAAAATAAGCCTTGCTTAAATCCGCATCTTTGAAATTTGCTTGTTGTAAACTTGCCCTCCCAAAGTCAGTATTGTGAAGATTAGCTGCTTGAAAATTAGGTTTCTGAAATTGAGCAGCATGGAAATTACTTCCTGATAAGTTAGCACTAGATACACTCAACCGGATAAAATTATAGCCCGCAAAATCCCGTCTTCCTTTTTCATAAGCTGCTAGAAGACCTGGGGAATCTAATTTCCGCACAGAGAATGGATCATCAGCGTTATTCACACCTCTAGCGGCTGATTTAGATGCCAATTCTCTACCCTGATTGCGTCCCTGATTGCGTCCCTGTTTCCATTCTGTGTCTGCTGGTGCTGGTGTCTTATCTTTTCTGGCTCGAATAGATGCCGCTAATTTCGCAACATTATCATTGTTACCACGAGCATAACTAATAGAATCATTCCCAGCATTTGAGGAATGATTCTGAGTAGGCCCAGAGGGTTTAGAGAGTAAGCCTTGGGCTAAACTATCTAAATATGGCTCCATGTCTAAAGCTGTAAGTACGTCTTGTGCGGCTTGATAGCGATTGCGGACGGATACGTCCAACATTTTTCTCAAGACCTTAATAAAATGGTCACTGGCTTGTACCAGATGTTCCCACATCATTTCCCCTGTGGTGGGATTGTATTCTAAGTCTTTAGGAATTTTCCCAGTTAATAAATAAACACAAGTTACTCCTACTGCATAGATATCACTGGCATAAACTGGACGCATAGCCATTTGTTCGGGAGGTGCAAAACCAGCAGTACCGATTGCGTAGGCTGTTAAGGCTGATTGTTCGGATTCATTGGTTATGACTTGGCTAACTTTATTTTTGACAGCGCCAAAATCAATTAGTACGAATCTGGCATCTTGAGAACGACGAATTAAGTTAGCTGGCTTAATATCACGATGAATTACCTGTTGCTCGTGGATATATTGGAGCAGGGGCATGATTTCACTTAAAAATTGTCTGACTGCGGTTTCACTATAAACTCCATTTTTTGTCACTTCTTGTTGGAGAGTCAAACCGCTCACATATTCTTGCACTAAGTAAAATTGATTGTTATCTTCAAAATAGTCCAGTAGTCTGGGTATTTGGGGATGATTACCGATTTTACCGAGAGTTTCTGCTTCTCTGGAGAATAACTCCCGTGCCATTTTTAATATGTACGGAGTTGTACTTGCTGGACGTAATTGTTTAATTACACAAGGTGGTTTACCAGGTAGATTTTGCTCTACTGCTAAAAATGTTGCTCCAAAACCACCTTTACCGATGGGTTTAACTACGCAAAAGCGATCGCGCAACAGTAATTTCGAGCCACAAGCCTGACATATTAGACTAGATGCTGAATTTATAGGATGGGAACAGGTAGGATTTACGCAATAGCTCATGCAATGTAAACTCGCTGCGTAACAGCTTCAGGGGAATAATGATGCTCTTATTACATTATGGAGAGCAAATTCAAATTTACGCCAGGTTATTGAAGCGGGAATTTATTTTTTGATTCCCTAAAGCCCTGTGGACAATTCTATAGCAATCAGATTTGATTTATGAATTAATAGGCTTAGAGGTTGTTTGAAAAGTATTAGATGAAACCGATAATCCCTAGAAACCTAACCCCCCTTCCCTACCTCTCCCTAGCCCTCTCCTAAAAGGAGAGGGAAAAGGAAAAAACTTTTTTTAGTTGGAAGGGGGGTTTCAAAGCCTCTCCCCGCACCCCTCCCTAACCCTCTCCTAAGAGGAGAGGGAAAAGGAATAACAAAAGGAATAACATTTAATACTGGAGAGGTTTGGAAAGGGGTTAGTTTATACATTAAAAACTTTTAAAACCTCCTCTTAGGCAGGTAATAGGCAACAGGAAGCAAGGAATTTATTACCCATTACCCATTACCCATTACCCATTTACAGACTAGACAGCACCTCTTTAGCAGCAGCTAATGTCTGTTCAATATCTTCGGAAGTATGTGCTAAAGAAGTAAAACCAGCCTCAAATTGAGATGGGGCTAGATAAATACCATGCTCTAACATTCCGCGATGGAAACGACCAAATTTACCTGTATCCGCCTTTTTGGCATCTTCATAGTTATGTACAGGACCTGCGGTGAAGAATAGCCCAAACATGGCACTAATATGACCACCACAGGCAGCATGACCTGTATCTGAGCAGATTTTTAGCAATCCATCAGTTAACTGTTTAGTAATTTTTTCTAAATACTCATAAGTACCGGTTTTACCGAGGAGTTCCAGGGTTTTAATTCCCGCTGTCATGGCTAAAGGATTACCAGAAAGAGTCCCAGCTTGATAAACTGGTCCTGCGGGGGCAATCATAGACATAATCTCACGACGACCACCGTAAGCACCGACTGGTAAACCACCACCAATGACTTTACCCATTGTGGTTAAGTCGGGGATAACACCAAATTTGGCTTGTGCGCCACCGTAGGCAATGCGGAAGCCTGTCATCACTTCATCAAATACCAGTAATGCACCATGCTCTTGGGTAAGTTCCCGTAGTCCTTCCAGAAAACCAGCATCAGGGGTAATAAAGCCCGCGTTACCAACTACGGGTTCAAGAATCACACCGGCGATTTCCTGGGGGTTTTGTTCAAATAGAGCTTTTACGGCTTCCAAATCATTGAAAGGCGCGGTTAAGGTGCTGGCGGTGACGGATTTGGGTACTCCTGGTGAGTCGGGTAAACCCAGGGTAGCGACACCAGAACCGGCTTTAACCAGGAACATATCTGCGTGTCCGTGATAGCAGCCTTCAAATTTGATAACTTTTTCTCGATTTGTAAAGGCTCGCATTAGGCGTAATACCGCCATACAAGCTTCTGTTCCAGAGTTGACGAATCTGACCATTTCGACGCTAGGAACAGCATCAATGACCATTTCGGCTAAAACGTTTTCGAGGACGCAGGGAGCGCCAAAACTTGTGCCTTTATCTAGGGCTGTGTGTAGTGCGGATATTACTTCTGGATGAGCATGACCACAAATGGCTGGTCCCCAAGTGCCAACATAGTCAATGTATTTGTTGCCGTCTACGTCCCAAATATAAGCGCCATTGACATGATCAAATACGATGGGTTGTCCCCCGACGGATTTAAAAGCGCGAACAGGAGAACTGACTCCTCCGGGCATAAGGTTTTGAGCAGCAGCAAAGATTTCTTGTGATTTTGTGGTTTTAATTGAGGTATTGACCAAGGGTATCTCCTATGAGGTGGTGATTAAAATTGAGCTTCTATCTTAGAATAGGGTGAAAAGTTACTTGTGAATTTCTCTGGTATGGGATTAGCTGAAAATGGTATCTTGAGTCAAATAATTATTGTAAATTAACTGGTATGTCTTCTTCCCAACTGCTATCTTTCCAATCTGCTATCCCTGTGGATAAAATTCGCTACGATGACAAGGGTTTAGTGCCGGCAATTGTCCAAGATTATTTAGATGGTACGGTGCTGATGATGGCTTGGATGAATCAGGAATCGTTACAAAAGACTTTGGATACTGGGGAAACTTGGTTTTGGAGTCGTTCTCGACAGGAATTTTGGCATAAGGGCGCGACTTCTGGACATATTCAAAAGGTACAAACTATTCGTTATGACTGTGATAGTGATGCTCTTTTGATAGGGGTAGAGCAATTGGGTGATATTGCTTGTCATACGGGGGAACGCAGTTGTTTTCATCAAGTTGATGGCACGGTGACAGCACCACCTGGGGATAGTTTATCACAGTTGTTTGCAGTAATCTGCGATCGCCGCGATCGCCCCAATGAAGATTCTTATACCTGTAAGTTATTGGCTGGTGGTGATAATAAGATTTTGAAAAAGATTGGTGAGGAAAGCGCCGAGGTAGTTATGGCTTGTAAAGATGATGATGCTGATGCGATCGCTGGCGAAGTTGCTGATTTATTCTATCATACTCTTGTAGCTTTGGCTCATCATCAGGTTGATTTAAAAGCAGTTTATCGCAAGTTACAAGAAAGAAGGAAATAGGCTCATTTATTAATAACTGTCAGAATCAGGATAACCAGGATTACAGGATGTACAGGATGATAATTAAAATTGTAGGTTGGATAGAATGAAATCTGAAAATCCTGATTCAGACAAAAAATGAATTACAAAATTCACCAACAATCCACAAATCACAATCCTAAAAATCCTTTAATCCTGATTCAGACAAAATAGAAAACCTAAAAATAACCATTAATACAATCTTAGATGAATTTAGCGGTAGGGGCGAATGGCCATTCACCCTTACAATCGGAAGCGAAAAAAGTATTTGATGAGTTTATCACAGGATTACATCAAAATATTAATCCTAATGTAACTCAAGATGAAGCTATTGAAATGTTATCCCAACATTTAATTACTAAACCTGTTTTTGATGCTTTGTTTGAAGGTTACGAATTTACTAAATATAATCCTGTTTCTCACACGATGCAAAGAATGTTAGATGTGTTAGAAAGTCAATCTTTGCAGAGGGAAGTGAAGACTTTAGAAAAGTTTTATCACAGTGTGTGAGAACGTGCTAGTGGTATTGATAATGCGGAAGGAAAACAGCGGATAATTATTGAATTATATGATAAATTTTTCCGTGCGGCTTTTCCCAGGTTGGTAGAAAGATTGGGTATTGTTTATACTCCTGTGGAAGTGGTAGATTTTATTATTAAAAGTGCTGATTTTGCTTTAAAACAAGAGTTTGGTGTGGGTTTAACTGATGAAGGTGTTCATATTTTAGACCCCTTTACAGGTACAGGTACTTTTATGGTGCGGTTGTTGCGTGGCGTTAGCCATACTCCTGAATGGCCTGCGCCCATACCCCCTGATAGCGTGGCGTTAGCCATACTCCTGAACTTAGATATATACTAGGGGTTTAGCACTGCTTTACCCTTACATATCTCATCAATTACAGGATGGTTTAATGCTGATGTAGAGATTTTTCATGAAACGTCTCTACAACGTGGTTTGCCTAAAGGATACCAGAAGCTACACCAAGGTAGTTGTAAAGTTATTGAGTCCTAAAGTACCAGTTAAACCTGTCACCTCAATGATGGCAATAAGCACCTCTTTTTTCAACGTGGCTTTCACGCTCTATCCCCTATGAAACAAGCTGTTTAGTCATGAGGATATCCAGACAGTTAAAACTGTTCCCAGTTAAAAGTTAAGAGTTCCCTACCCTCGCAGACAACTTATTCAGCAAGCCCTAAATATAATTGTATTAACATTAGTTGTAGCTAATTTAAGCAACTCCGACCAACTCAAGGTATCTGATTTATGATCTGCTGTTTCACAATGAATAACTAAATTCCATTGCTGCTGTGGGTTTTTCTTAGTTTTATCTGCTAGAATTTCCGCATTGCGAATTGCTTGCAGCAGCGCTTACTTCTTTCCGCCATCTTTCTTATTGTGCATTTGTCGGCTTTTTTGTACCACCTGTCAAACAAACTATCCCTATCCCCAAAGTTGCTAAAGTCCAATTTTTCCAAATATTCAATAAAATCACATTCAAAATTACTAGGAAGGTTTACAAAATGGTGTTTACTAAGTTACAAGTAACACCATAGTTTGTTATTACGCAATCATTCAACATTACTCCAGAAAAATTTCGTTTGGAAACAACTGACAACTAAAAAATTTATGGTATTACAAGTAGAAAACAACACTTACGAAGCGAAAACCCAAGAAATCGCTAAACAGGTTCTAGCTGCTACCCAGGAAAATCGCTCATTTTTGGCTGCTTTACGGGATCAAATGCGTTGGGATGATAAATTGCTCGATTGGGCTATGAGTAATCCAGGTTTACGAGTACAATTATTTCGGTTCATAGATACCTTGCCCGCTTTACATAGTAAATCAGAAATTGCCTCCCATTTGCAAGAATATTTGGGAGATGATTCCGTAGAATTACCCGCAGCTTTGAAAGGAATCTTAAACTTTGCTAACCCTGATTCTATGCCCGCACAGGTAGCCGCGACAACAGTGGGAACTGCGGTAGAAACTTTAGCACATAAATATATTTCCGGGGAAAATATCAAGCAAGTCATCAAAACCGTTGAGAGACTGCGAAAAGACAAAATGGCTTTCACCATTGACCTCCTCGGTGAAGCGGTAATTACTGAATTAGAAGCGCAATCTTATTTAGAAAGATACCTAGAATTGATGCAGCATTTGGTGGAAGCATCCAAAAATTGGGGGAAAATTCCGGCTATTGATGAAGCTGACGGCGAAAATATCCCCAAAGTCCAGGTTTCTGTGAAATTAACGGCGTTTTATTCCCAATTTGATCCTTTGGATGCGGAAGGTAGTGAAGCCCGCGTTAGCAATCATATTCGGACTTTACTTCGTCGCGCTCAAGAATTAGGTGCAGCAGTCCATTTTGATATGGAACAATACGCCTATAAAGATATCACGTTCAATATTCTCAAAAAGCTATTACTAGAAGAGGAATTTCGTCAACGTACCGATATTGGGATGACAATACAAGCATATCTGCGGGATAGTGAACAAGACGCTAGAGATATTATTGCTTGGTTAAAACAACGGGGTTATCCTCTCACCATTCGTCTAGTTAAAGGTGCGTATTGGGATCAAGAAACCATCAAATCGGCTCAAAAACACTGGCCACAACCGGTTTATAATGATAAAGTCGCTACCGATGCCAATTTTGAGGCGATAACTCAGCTATTGCTAGAAAATCATCAGTATGTCTATTCTGCCATAGGTAGTCATAATGTGCGATCGCAATCTCGCGCCATAGCAATTGCGGAAAATCTCAATGTTCCCCGTCGTCGTTTTGAAATGCAAGTTCTGTACGGCATGGGTGATAAAATCGCTAAGGCTTTGGTAGATAAAGGTTATCGCGTGCGGGTTTATTGTCCCTACGGTGACTTGTTACCAGGAATGGCTTATTTGATTCGGCGGTTGTTGGAAAATACGGCGAATAGTTCGTTTTTACGGCAAAATCTGGAAAATCGTCCGGTTGAGGAGTTGTTAGCAGCCCCGATTATGTCTCACGCAGAGGCGCAGAGTCGCCAAGAGGAGGAAGGAGGTTTTTTTGGTGTTGCGGATACTGATTTTGCGGGGGAGGAGAGAAGGCGGAGGTCGAGTTTGGCTTTTGCAAATGTGCGTCAGCAGTTGGGAAAAACTTATTTACCTTTGCTAAATGGGGAATATGTGAATACTGCAACTTTTGTTGATTCTCTTAATCCTTCTAATTTTAGTCAGGTTGTTGGTAAGGTGGGTTTGCTGAGTGTTGAACAGGCTGAGGAAGCAATGAAGTTTGCTAAGGCTGCTTTTCCGGCTTGGAAGAAAACTCCGGTTAAGGAACGCGCGGATATTTTGCGGAAGGCTGGGGAGTTAATGGAGGAACGACGCGCTGAACTTTCGGCTTGGATAGTTTTGGAGGTGGGAAAACCTGTTAAGGAAGCTGACGCGGAGGTTTCGGAAGCTATTGATTTTTGTCTTTATTATGCTGCGGAAATGGAACGGTTGGATAAGGGTGTAATTTATGATGTGGTTGGGGAAACCAATCGTTATATTTACCAGCCGAAAGGTATCGCTATTGTGATTTCTCCCTGGAATTTTCCTTTGGCTATTGCTTGCGGTATGACTGTTGCGGCTTTGGTTTCAGGAAATTGTACTTTACTCAAACCGGCAGAAACTTCTTCTGTGATTACTGCAAAGTTGACGGAAATACTCATAGAAGCTGGAATCCCTAAAGGTGTTTTTCAATACGTTCCTGGTAAGGGTTCTCAAGTCGGTGCTTATTTGGTCAATCATCCTGATACTCATGTGATTGCTTTTACTGGTTCTCAGGAAGTAGGTTGTAGAATTTACGCAGAAGCCGCAATTCTCAAACCTGGTCAAAAGCATCTCAAAAAGGTAATTGCCGAAATGGGTGGCAAGAATGGCATTATTGTAGATGAAAGTGCTGATTTAGACCAGGCTGTTGTCGGCGTTGTCCAATCGGCTTTTGGTTATAGTGGACAAAAATGTTCTGCTTGTTCACGGGTGATTGTCCTTGAACCTATTTATGATGCTTTTGTGGAAAGGTTGGTAGAAGCAACTAAATCTTTGAATATTGGAGAAACGGAATTACCCAGTACCCAAGTTGGTCCGGTGATTGATGCTATTTCGCGCGATCGCATTTTGGATTATATTCAAAAAGGTAAACAAGAAGCAAAAGTCGCCTTAGAATTACCCGCACCCAGCCAAGGTTATTTTATCGGTCCGGTGATTTTTTCGGAAGTACCCGCAGATGGAGTTATCGCCCAGCAGGAAATATTTGGACCTGTCTTAGCAGTAATTCGGGTGAAAGATTTTCAAGAAGCAATAGATGTTGCTAACGGCACAAACTACGCTTTAACCGGTGGTCTTTATTCTCGCACACCTTCCCACATTGAACAAGCACAAGCGGAATTTGAAGTGGGGAATTTATACATTAACCGAAATATTACTGGAGCGATCGTTTCCCGTCAACCTTTCGGCGGTTTCAAACTTTCTGGAGTTGGTTCAAAAGCAGGAGGACCAGACTACCTCTTGCAATTCCTAGAACCGCGCCACATCACAGAAAACATCCAACGTCAAGGTTTTGCCCCAATTGAGGGTGCAGACTAACTTGATAACACACAAAGATCCCCGACTTCTTTGAGAAGTCGGGGATCTTTTTATCCTGTTAATCCTGGAAATCCTGATTCTGACAAATTATGATATTTTGATGTTAAAATATAAGATCAGGGTTTCTCTATATTTATGGGTAAAAAAGATGATATTAAACAAATTGATGCAATTGCGAGAGAATTTTGTATGTCACCGACATTAAGGAAAACTTTTGGTTTATTGCTGGAGGAAGAAAAAAGAAATGGTTATGGAGGAACTTTAAACGATAGAGGTGATTTTACTTATCCAGAACTTCGTCAGAAAGCTAAAGAATTTTTAGAGGATATTAATTATGACTCCTAAAACATCTCTTGCTAATTCAATACTAAATCTGAATCAAATTATTCAACCAATTATTGGCGAAACTTGCCATCAAATTACATTTAGTTATGGTGATGAATTACTGTTAGATTTTGGTGAAATGACTGCCTACGATCATCCTAAATTAGCACATTTACGTAAAGGAAGCTGGCAACTTAGCACTAGGGCAACACCTTGGTATTTAATGCTAGGAGATAATCTTTTCGGTCATTCATCTATGTTCGTAAATAATAAAGATGCTGCCAAATATGCTAAAACGTTTTTACAGTATTTGGAAAACAAAAAACTGACTAATTTTATTATTCCTGCTAATAGTCATGATATGAAACTCACTTTATCATTTGAGGGTGGTTACGAACTAATTTTAAAACCAGATTTAGAAGATGATTCTGGACTTGCTTATTGGGAATTAATGATGCCAAATGAGCAAATTTTAACCGTTGGTCCGGGAATGTTTTGGGAATGTAAATCAATTCATGAACCTTATTAGTCTGGATATTTAAGTAGGTTAGCATTGAAAATCTTCGTTATGGCAAGGCAAGAGGCACTCATGCAAGAGGCAAGAGTGAAGAGGGTTTGGGCGATTTTACTTTTCTTTACATAGATTGGTTTTATTGTGTTCACCTACTTAAATTCAGATACAATTTCCGTTTCAAATTATCATTACTAATTAACAATGTATAGCTGCGTGTCTTGCTTAAAACAAACACTTTTGTTTTCGTATTAGCGCAAAATCCAAATAGTAACATCCTTAAGATAGATACCATCTCTCTAAAAATATGCAAGAATGAAGGTAGAAATATCTGTTAAAAACAACGTTAACACCATTCTCTATTTTTGACTCCTGACTCCTATTCCCAGGGGGGTGAGACTATGATTGATACAAGTAACGATATAAGAATTATTTCTTTAGTTCCTAGTGCTACGGAAATTGTGGCCAAACTGGGCTTGTTTGATGCTATGGTAGGGCGATCGCATGAGTGTGACTATCCTCCCGAAATCGTCAATCTTCCAGTTTGTACCCAAGCCCGTTTGAATGGTGACGCTAATAGCCATTCTATTCACAAAGAAGCCGACAATCTATTACAATCTGCTTTGGGTATTTACAAAATCAAAGTGGATGTTTTAGAGAAACTGCACCCTACCCATATTATCACTCAAGATCAATGTGATGTCTGCGCCGTCAGTTTACCAGAGGTAGAAAAGGCAGTTGCCCAACTTACCCACAGTTCACCACAAATTATTTCTCTACAACCCAACACATTACAGGATATTTGGGGTGATATTGAACGGGTTAGCCACGCATTTGGCGTAGATTCAGTAGAAATACTGGAGAATCTAGAAGCCCGTGTTAGAATTTGCAAGCGTAGACTACAAGGACTTTCCACCGCCGAACTGCCTAAAGTCGTGTGCATTGAATGGACTGATCCTTTGATGGCTGCTGCAAATTGGGTTCCTGAATTAATTAACTTAGCAGGAGGAAGACCATTATTTAGCATCACTGGTAAACCTGCTGCTCATGTCAAATGGGAAACATTAGTAGATAGTAATCCAGATGTGATTATTTTCATGCCCTGTGGCTTTGATTTGCAACGAACTCAGCAAGAAGCAGAATTATTAACTCAACGTCCAGAATGGAAAAAACTCCACGCTGCTCAAACAGGAAGAGTATTTATTACCGACGGTAACGCTTACTTTAACCGTCCTGGTCCGCGATTAGTAGATTCTGTGGAAATTTTAGCAGAAATATTGCACCCAGATATTTTTGACTATGGTTATAAGGGTAGTGCTTGGCAAATTTTGTAATTATTGCCATCAGGGGTAAGTTAAACGGGCGGTTAGAAACCGCGCCTACACAAGCAAAACCTACATGGGTTTCAAATCCTTGATTTTTTCGTTAGTCCGCGCAGGCGGACTTTGTTTGTATAAGTAATTGGACAAAAATATTTACAGTCATTGCGAGCGAAGGGAAGCAATCACAACCCTTGGAATTGCTTCATTTCACTTCGTTCTATATGGCTAACGCCACGCTGTGCTAAGGCGATGACATTGTGTAATTAATTCTGTCTCACTACTTAGCAGTGTATCCCTGACGGGAGCCGGAGGCATCTTTCCATTCGCCAAGCATTAAGTTGACACTAACTTCTGCTGTATCTGTGTTTGACACCTATAGGAAAATATTCAGTATCACCAATGGGTTTTAATTCTACTACAGGAGTTTGATATTGTAGAGGGACATAATTCGCAAATTCACTATTTAAACGCAATAATTGGGCAAGAATAGCCGCAGTAATAGATAATCTTTTTTCCTCTTGATTTTCAATTCCTGGTGCTAATTCTACTACTACAGATAAAAAGCGATTTTTATCTGCATCTTCTTTTACCTGGATAACAAACTTACCCGTTACCCATTCTCTAATGATTGGTTGTTCTAGTCCGACTGTGACATTTTCTGGATAAATATTTGCGCCAAAATAGGAAACTGTAAAGTTAGAACGTCCAAAAACATAGACAAAAGGTAATTGATGAATTCCGCGATGATTTTCTAATTCTGTAATAGGATTAAAACCCCATTCTGCTAAGAATTCTAGCATTTCTGTGTAGGTAATTAAGCCACCTTGATCAAAAATGCTATATCTAATTAAAGGCACACCATTATTCCCAGAAAATAATAAATTTCCATCTTCTACTTCAAAAAAACGACTGCAAGGATCATATTGAACTAAAGTAGGTAATCGGGATTCTCCAAATAATGCTTTAGCTGCGGCAGGTGTGGCTGCTAAAAACCGCCGAATACAAATACTTAAAGGGGTTTCATTCCCTAAAACTCCCGCGTCTGCTGTTCCATACATGGAAGCAAAATCATCATAGAGATTTTCCGAACCTATTCTTTCTCCGACTAAATTGCGCCATTCTTCACTGAATACTTCCCCTGCCATGACTAATTTAATGTGATATTGTCCCCACTGCATTCCATTGGCAATACCCGTATCAATCACATCTTTGAGAAATGGTGGATATCCTAATAAGACAACTTGCTCAAAAATACTACCTAATTCTTGGACAATTCGCAAAATTTCTGTTTTATTATTCCCTGGGGTAATAACGGTAATTGGATAACCTTTAGCGGCTAAATGACGACAGCAATTAGTGGTAAACATTCCACCCACCCAAGTTCCCAAGGTAAAACAAATTACTGCTAAACTGGGTTTAGTATCAGCGTGAAAACTATCGTGAAAAATTTGTTCAAAGCGGGTGGCTATTTGTAGTTCGTCGGTGATGAAACGTGGCCAAAATGTAGGTTTACCCGTTGAGCCAGAGGAAGCGGCTATCATATCACAGCTTCCTACTTTTCCATTATTACACAATTGGGGCAAAGAATAACGGGAAATATAATTTTCTTTATTAATTTTTGGTAAGTTTTGGAAATCTGCTAATGTTTGAATATTTTGAGGATTTATGCCTCGTTCTGCTAAAAATGCCTGATAAGCGGGTACACTAGCAGCTACATCTTGAAATAATCTCAAAGCTATTTCTTGGCTATCAATATTCAGGTGCTGTTTTAGTTTGTCTGTTAAGGGAGTTGAGATAAAATCTTCTAATCCTAAGATTGCCCTTGGTGTTGATATTTTTGGTTTCATAAAGCTGGTTGTTCTTTCTCAAAATTCTATCTATAAATGCAACTTTTTAGTAACCTATGGGATTTACCTACTGTACAAACTTACCATCATGTCAAGGCGTTGCTGAATTAGGGTATGAAATTGAAAAATCAATCATTTCAACCTCTTACTCTCTGCGACTGGAGCGCCTCTGCGTGAAACAAAATCATACTCTTAATCAGCAACGTCCATATCAACAAACGAAATTGCGTCGTTTTCGGCTTTGGGAATAACTGATTGAGTAGGGTGCGTCAGATAGAGGAAATCTGTTTTTTAAGTAATTGGACAAAAATATTTACAGTCATTGCGAGGGAAGGGAAGCAATCACAACCCTTGCGATTGCTTCATTTCACTTCGTTCCATATGGCTAACGCCACGCAACGCTAACGCAATGACATTGTGTAATTAATTCTGTCTCGCTACTTACCAAATTATCGGGTCTGACGCACCCTACAAGAGATAAAATAAAAATTTTGGCTGTCAGATACTACGGGAACGTAAATTACCTCGTTGCTTTTGTAGCCATTGATAACTCTCCATTTATCTTCCCGGATCATGCAAATATATTGCAGTCAACAACACATAAATAATGGCGGTCATCGTTTTTGTACTCAATGCGGTGAAGCATTACCTTTGACGGTGGGACAAGTTATTGATAATCGTTATGAAATTGCGCGGATATTGGGACAAGGTGGTTTTGGCCGCAGTTATTTAGCGATTGATCGGCAAAAATCTCGAAAAACTTGCGTTTTAAAGGAATTTGCCCCCAATGTTGTTAAACCCCAGGAGTTACAAAAGGCTAAGGAACTGTTTGAACGGGAAGCAAGTGTCCTCAAAAAAATCCAACATCCCCAAATTCCCCGGTTTCATGCTTCTTTTTCCGCCAAAATTGGGACTAAGGATTTTTTCTTTTTGGTGCAAGATTATATTGAGGGTGATAATTATGACCAATTATTTGAACAGCGTCGGGGTCAAGGACAGTCTTTTAGTGAGGAGGAGGTAATTAATTTACTACATAATGTTCTGCCTGTGCTAACTTATATTCATTCTTTAGATATAGTTCACCGCGATATTTCCCCGGATAATTTGATTTTGCGCCAAAGTGATAATTTGCCCGTATTGATTGATTTTGGAGGGGTTAAACAGTTACCAGCTTCTCAGGGTTTTTGGCGGACACAATTGGCTGTAAATGCGACTTTGTTAGGTAAGAAGGGATACGCACCAGAGGAACAGTTACTTCAGGGAAAAGTTTATAAGAACAGTGACTTTTATGCGTTAGCGGTGACGGCTTTGGTATTAATGACGGGGAAAGAACCACATTTACTTTATGATAGCTTTAATGGGGTTTGGCTTTGGGGTAAGGAAATTAAGGTTAGTCCCAAATTAGAGACTGTCTTAAAAAAGATGTTGGCATATAAGCCAAGCGATCGCTATCAAAAAGCCGAACAAGTTATTAAAGATTTACCTTTACCATCTACCTCATCTACACCACAGATTATGCAAACTTCTAACAATAATCCCAATCCCTATATTACTAAGTTGAAAACACAGGTGGTAGCACCAGGAATAAAGCAGGTTCGCAGTATTCATGGTGGTGTCCACAATCAGACAAGTTTGTTTGTTCAGAAAATACCCATGCCAAAATGGTTGCGTCCTTTTATGGTCAGCTTTATTATGACTACGGTAATGTTGTCAACAGGTGCGGGTATGTTTGCTTTAGGAAATTTTGCAGTTAAGGGAATAACCTCAATTAAAGTTCCGCAAGTTGAACTTCCCAAAATCCCATCTAAGAATAATCCTGAGGATGAAAAAAATCAAACTAATCGCACTATTCAACAGGTGTTTATTCGTCTACAACAGTTAGAAATTTCTCCGGCATTTTTTACTAACACCGTTAATGAAGTTTTTTATGCCGAAAAACCAGAATTAAACAACCGCAAGTTAACTCAAAACCCCGAAGACGCACCTTTAAGATCACGATGGAATGCGATCGCTAATAAGTTATTAAATAATCTAGAACAGGCTAATTTAAGTGAACCTGCTAGAAAGAAAATAGGTAGTTATAGTCAACAGGATTCCCAACGCTGGGAACAGTTAGCCAAAGCGGGAAAATTAGGTAATTATAAATCTTTTCAGGATTTACGCGCAGATACATATCAGACCTTTGACCCGTTGTTTCCTGGTCAGGAACGCGGGAAACTAAATCAAAAAACTTTTCTGCAAATCTGGTATGCGATCGCATCTGATAAAGTAGAAAATAAGTAATGGGTAATGGGTAATGGGTAATGGGTAATGGGTAATGGGTAATTTGTCAGAACTGACAACTGACAACTGACAACTGACAACTGACAACTGACAACTGACTAATGACAACTGACCAATGACAACTGACAACTGACTAATGACCAATGACCAATGACTAATATATACTGTTCTCAAGGGCATAAAAATCCGTCGGGTAGTAGGTTTTGTCTCCAATGTGGAGACAGAATTGGCAGCGTACCGACATCTAGAAATCAAGGTATTCAAGCGGGACAAACTTTAGGCGATCGCTATGTTATTATTCGGCAAATTGGTCAAGGAGGATTTGGCAAAACCTACTTAGCAGAAGACCTTAACCGCTTTCGAGAAGCTTGTGTTTTAAAAGAATTTTCTCCCCAGGTACAAACTCCCTACATTGTCCAAAAAGCCGAAGAACTTTTTCAGCGAGAAGCAAGTGTACTTTACAAATTACAACATCCTCAAATTCCCCGATTTCGGGAACTATTACGCATCAACTTCCAAGGGAAAGAAAGTCTTTTTCTAGTCCAAGATTATATAGATGGTGAAACTTATAATTCCTTATTAAATAGTCGGCAAAAACAGGGTTTAAAATTTAGAGAAATAGAAATCCGCCAATTATTACAGCAAATTTTACCAGTATTAGAATATATTCACGCCCTGGGGGTTATTCATCGTGATATTTCTCCTGATAATTTAATGCTTCGGAGTAGTGATAAATTACCAGTATTAATTGATTTTGGAGGTGTTAAACAAGTAGCCGCCACCGTCGCCTCTCAATATTACCAAACAGGGGGAATAGCATCTCCCACAAATGGCACTTTGTTAGGAAAAATAGGATTTGCACCCCCAGAACAAATGCAAACTGGTATGGTGTCTACCCATAGTGACTTATATGCTTTAGCCGTCACAACGTTAGTTTTACTGACAGGTAAACAACCCCAAGAATTAATTGATACTTATAATTTTAGTTGGCAATGGCGACGGGAAATCAGCCTCAGTTCCGCACTTGGACAAATCATAGACAAAATGTTATCACCAATTGCCAGCGATCGCTATCAAACAGCCCGTCAACTTCTCCAAGTCCTCAACCCTCAATCTGTTAGCTATCCCCAAACTCAACCCCCCACATCTGCTACAGTTGCTATTTCTCCCCCGAAAATCCCCGTTCCTGAACCAGTGATGATTCCCACTCCTCCCCAACCAGGTATTTGGACAGGAAAAAATGTTTTGATTCTCGTTTTTTTCCTGACTATTGGGAGTTATTTATATTGGCAAAAACTTAAAACCCCTACCAACAATTTACAGGGAAATAACCCGATAATTTTACCCAGTCCCCATTCCACCGAAACAGCAAAAACAGAAGTAACTTTTTCACCGGAAGAAAGACAACGCAAACAAAAATTGAGCGATCGCCGTGAAGAATTAGATATAAATTATAAATTTTATGTTAAGCTAGTAAACCAACTTTTCCGCGAAAAATACCCCAATTTAAAGGGGCGTATTCTGAGTGATAATCCAGAAGATGAAAATTTACGAGCCGAATGGGATCAAACCGCCGCCGAAGTCCTAGAAAAGCTAACAGAAATCACTTCTGACTCCCGCCGTCAACTGGGAAATTATACTGGGGATGAACGCGCAATCTGGAAAGCCCAAGTTAATCAAATCAACGTTGGTAGTCGGTCTTTATATGATTTAGGTGATGCCGCTTTTTTCAGTGAATTTCCCGAACAAAAGAGTAAAAGTTTTATTAACCAACCCATTGGACAAGTTTGGTACGCATTTGTCAATGATCAACTTAACACCATTCTTGACAAAAGCATCTTGGAAACAATAGTCTTTCCTGAAGGCACTACAGGTAAAACAGTGAGTGGAACTCTCCAACCAGGAAAAGGTAAAGTTTTTATTGTTGGACTAGCCAAAGATCAAAATATGGAAGTGAAACTAGAAGCAAATTCCAAAGTTTTACTCTCAATTTATTCCCCCTCTGGGAAAACCCCATTACTACAAGACTCTCAAACACGGACGATATCTGCAACATTACCAGAAAAAGGATTTTATGAATTTGTTGTTGTTTCCACAGCCTCAGAATCCGTAGATTATCAACTCACCCTAACCGCAGAAAACCCCCCAGAACCCGAACCAACAGAAGAACCAACAGAAGAACCAACTCCCACAGAAACACCCACACCTGAAAGTAATTAGGACTTAAGGATAGAGTGGCGTAAGCCATAAAAATTACAGCCGTTTCCAATTATATGACGTATATCATAACCCCCTCATCGCTTGCGGGGAGGGGGTTGGGGGTGGGGTTCTTGTACCTCATAACATGGGGAAGTGCTGTATCTGTGAGGTCTAAGAGTATGGCTTACCAAGAAAGAGTGAAGCTATTTATCCTCATCAAACCCAGACTTTATATGTGCGGTGGGGTGATTAGTTGATGCCTTTATTATTGCTTCTAACTGCTTTGAGTCGGCTTTTAGGATTTCCTCTTTACTGTATTTTCTCCCCCCAATAGAAAGTGGTCTGAAAATAGAAGTATTTACTTGCGGACTAACACTATCGTTTAAACTATCATCTATTTTTTTGCGAAGAGATGATAAAAACATTATATCATTTCCTAGATCAGAAACTTCATCTTCATATTCATCCAAGTCTTCAATTTGATTGATTCTTTCTTGGTATTTTACCATCAAATTATCAACAGCTTCGATCATGAACTTGATATCTTTAAATGATAAATCCATAGCTAATTCCTTCCAATGATGACTGTAACTATTATTAATTAACTTTAGAGAAATACGTACCTATCTGTTGTAATTCTTTTTTATAATCCTCCAATGGCATATCTTGAATGGGTTTCCACAGCCAGTGATTATCATAGTCATTAACTAATTCTAGCTGTTCTGGTATTTTTGTTCCTGCTTGTAATTGCCACCAATTTTTACCATAACCTGGATTAGCAAATGTTGATATTCCCCCTGTTGATTCCCCATCTGCTAAAGTAGTCATAACCCATACTCCCCCATCCTGATCATAGCAAGCAATATCTTTATCAGGGCGAACATTATCCATTCTGGGGGAATTGGCATTTCCTTGTCTATAAAGAATAATTGGTGTGTTGTTCATTAAGTAGGATTTCAGTCTTTAATTTGTGTATTATACTCAAAACGGCTTGATTGTTTGATTCTAAACGTAGGGGTAAAGCAAGAGCTTCATTGGTGTCAACTTAACGTAAAACCCATAGCCCGCCTGGGAATGAATTCCCAGTTTAAGGGACTTCCAAATAAAAAAATACTCAACCACCTAACGCAAAAATCTCTCAAACCCTTATTCCTCTGTGTCCTCTGCGCCTCTGTGGTTCGTTAATCAGGATAATTTATTTCTTGGAAGTCCCTAATAGTATTAACGTAAAACCCATAGCCCGCCTGGGAATGAATTCCCAGTCTAATAGCAGAAGTTGTCTTTTGATGACTAAATAACCCAGAAATTTTTGAGTAAACTTTAGTTTACTTTCGCTATTAGCCCGGAAATTCATTTCTGGGTGGGTGTGGAAGCCAACAAATAAGCCATCTGTAGCCTAAGTTGAAACCAATGAAGCTCTTGCTAAACCCCTACACATCTGGGTTCTTTGTCATTTGGCAAAAGTTTAAATCTCACCCGTGTTTAGTATAAATAGCATAATCCTTGACAAGAAACCATTGCTAGACATACTATATACCTATTCTGCTTATATACAGGCTTGTTTCTTCCTTGCGCCTTTGCTTCTTAGCATCTTTGCGCGAAACAAAACATAATTACCAAGTTGGATCACTAAAAAGATGCACCGTCAACTTCTCCTTTCCCGGTGGAACTGCGGTAATACAAGCCCGAATAACTTCCCCATCATCTAACTCTACAGTACAAGCGTGACAAGTCCCCATCAGACAACCCGTAGGAATTGACACCCCAGCCCGTTCCGCTACATCTAACAACGGTTCTCCTACTTCAGCATTGACAGTAATATCATCTGGTAAAAAATTAATTTGCATAGTTATAACAGGTTTTTATTGCTTAAATAACAGCTAAAAAAGAGTAATTAAGAATTATTTTTCTAATCATCTTCACACAAACTGCGGTAACTTTGCTCTTTATAGCCATCTTTTCTAGTCATATTTGGATTATACAGTAAATAATCTTTTAAAATATGGCAATTGCGTTTCAATAAACTTTCTAATTTAATATCTGACAACTTGCGTAAAATTACATTATCTTTATCACTACCAGCAGCCAATATTTGACCATCTGGACTAAAACTAACACTACTCAACTTTTCAGAATCACCTTGTAATATCATCAATAAAACACCTTCTCGGTTCCACAACCTGAGTTTATTATCACTGCTTACTGCTAGAGTTTGACTATCTGGACTAAACTTAACACCAATAAAAGCATCACCATACCCCATCAGAGTTTTTTGTAAAATACCGTTCTCACCCCAAATTTTCACCGTACTATCAAGGCTAACTGAAGCTAATAATTTACCATCAGGCGACCAGGCTACACCATTTACCCTGCGAGTATGACCAGTTAAATTTTTGATAACTTCCCCATTCCTTGCCCATATTTTTACTGATTTATCATCACTAGCAGAAGCTAAAAATTTACCATTAGGACTAAAACTCACCCAATTAACAGCATCAGTATGACCATTTAAAGTTTTGAGTAAAGTCCCATCTCGACCCCATAATCTAATTGTTTGATCCTTACTAGCAGAGGCGATGATTTTACTATCAGGCGACCACGCCACAGCTAAAACAGTATCATTATGACCATTTAAAGTTTTGAGTAAAGTCCCATCTCGACTCCATAATTTAATTGTTTGATCCTTACTAGCAGAGGCGATAATTTTACCATCAGGCGACCACGCTACACCCCAAACTTGATCATCGTGACCCGTGAATATTTTTAGTAATTTACCATTTTGATTCCAGATTTTTATTGTTTTATCCAGACAACCACCAACAATAGCATTACTATCAGGACTAAAACTAATACTTGTCACCCAATCATCATTAGTTTGGGGATGATGCAAGGTCAGACTATCCCAACGCCATAAAATAATAGTTTTATCCCTACCAGCAGATGCTAGAGTTAGTCCGTCAGGGCTAAAACTGACACTATTTACCCAACTATTATGTCCTCGCAGAGTTCCGAGTAAATTACCATCAAGACTCCAAATTTTAATTGTTTCATCCATACTCGCAGATGCCAGAGTATGTCCATCCTTACTAAAATCAACACTAATAACACCGCTGCTGTGTCCAGAAAAAGTTTTGAGTAATTGACCTTCTCGACTCCATAATTTAATTTTTTTATCCATACTAGCAGAAGCAAGAATTTCACTATTAGGAGACCAATCTATAGCGACAACAGCATCTTTATACCCCGACAAAGTTTTGAGTAACCGACCTTCTCGACTCCACAATTTTATTGTTTTATCAGCACTACTAGAAGCCAGGATTTTACCATCACCAGACCAAGCTACAGCTAAAACAGCATCTTTATGACCTACTAAAGTTTTGAGTAGCTTACCTTCTTGACTCCAAAGTTTGATAGTCTGATCTGTACTAGCAGATGCGATAATTTTTTCATAAGGATGAAAACTCACACTATTCACTACAGATGTATGATCGAGTAAGGTTTTTAGGAGTTTACCTGTTCGATTCCACAGTTTAATTGTTTTGTCTTGACTAGCAGAAGCTAATATTTGACTATCAGGGGACCAAGATAGACTATTTACCACATCATCATGTCCTGATAAAGTCCTCACTAAAATTCCATGAGGACTCCAAAGATTAATTGTGGTATCTGCACTAGCTGAAGCTATTAAAGATTTATCAGTACTAAAGGCCACCATTCTCACCCCCGATAAATGACCTTCTAGGCGGTTACGTTCTTTGACTCCGTAAACCGCTTGATATAGTGCAGTTAATACCCTTTCTTGAGTAGAAGTATTTCTCCATAGAGTCTTTTTTAATTTTCTTCCTGCTTTTAAACTTTCTTTAAGAGCATCAATACCTTTTTCAGAAGCAAATAAAGCCTCACTGGACGCACTTAGAGTTTTCATTTCACTATCTGTGGACGTAATCACAGAAGTAGTTAAGCCAAATATAGCAATAATAGAAGCTGTTAAGGCTACTTTTAGGGCGATATTTAATCTAATTGCACTTAAACGTTGTTTTTCCTGGCTATCGGCTAATTTTGTAATCAACTCTTTTTCTTTTAATTCTGTTCGCAGATGTTGAATTTCTGTTTGACTTTCTTCTTCTCGCTTGCGTAATTCTCGTAATTCTGACAGTAAATTATCTCCTTGGTGATTGTGGATATGTTCTAAATTAAAATCGGTTTGATTTTTTCTTAATTCATTTTTCAGACGTTCAATTTCTTGATAACTATTTCTAACTTTATCCCGTAATGTATTAATTTGTATTTGTAATCCAGATTCTTGGCGTTGTAAATGACGGATTAAGCTAACTAAATAATCATGAATTAATTGATAGCGTTCAGGAACATTAGGAAATATCACAACTAACCCAGAGCGAATTAAAATATCTAAAATTAACTCTAATTTACTAGGGTCTTCCAACTCTGAAAGTTCTAATGTTAATTCTGCACGGGTTTTAAAGGGTCTTTTGTTATTATCATCGGTTAATAAGTATAAAACTAGAAGAGCAGCTCGTTCGTTTTCTTTCCCACATTCTTTAATTAATTCTTGAATATATGTTTGAATTAACTTATTGGGACGATAGGGTTCATACTGTGCAAGCGTAGTAATATATTTATCTTGTAATTGTGCGCCTACCAATTGCAATTCTATCGGACGAACTTCACCCATTTCTGAAGACAAATCCGCAACTAAAGCATCAATCAAATCTGGTTCTAATTTGAGTTGGGAGTAATAATGTGAACGTTCAGTTAATTTTTGAATGATTTTTCTGGTATTTTCAGGAGAAAAATTATTCAGTTGATAACGAATATTTTTATCAAGAATATTATTGTTAATCACATC
>NZ_JADEWA010000155.1:0-10996 GCF_015207865.1 Dolichospermum sp. LEGE 00246 | reverse complement strand
CATTTCTATATATGTATGTTACAAATATATAGGAAAATTAGATATCATAAATATGATGCCAGTCATTAGAATACCTGATCTTATCTACCAAAGACTCCAAGCTATAGCTATTCCCTTTGAAGACACCCCTCTTACTGTCATTGAGCGACTGTTGAGTGAATATGAAGCAAAACCTGAACATACCAGTTGAAGTATATTTCGAGTGGCGCATGAAAGAAGGATCTGCTTATCCTGGTCAGAAAGGAAAACTTATTTGGATACCCAAATAGATTGAAATGAATTATGACTTACGCGAAATACCTCTCAAACTCGCATTTCTCTGTGACCTCTGTGCCTCTGTGGTTCGTTATTCTGTGACTGATGCGTGAGTCCTATACTGTTTTTATATTATTGTGTAACATATATATATTATGTGTTGCACAATTTATAAGAAATTTCATCTTGTCTGAAAAATATTCTGCACCATTTTCTTCTCCACCCTATCAGCAGCATTATCCAACTCTATCACCTCACCATCACTTAAAAACCAACCTAAAGCCCCAATATTCTCCTTTGCTTGTTCCAGACTTTTAGCTCCAGGAATGGGAATTGTGCCTTTACTAATACACCAATTAATAGCAACTTGAGACATAGTTTTATTTCTGGTATTTGCTATTTCCTGCAAACAGCCTAAAAGCGGCTTCATTCCTGGTAACAACTGCTTACATAAAAATCCGCGAATACCTTGGGGAAAACTGCCATTTTCCGAAAACTTCCCGGTTAATAAACCCAACCCTAAAGGACTATAAGCAATTAATTTAATTCCCAAATTATCACAAACATCCTTTAAACCTAATTCCGTTACCGGATAAGTAGATAAAAGTGAATATTGTACCTGTAAAGTTTTAATCGGTATACCTCTTTCCTGAAATCTTTTATGCACCCATAAAAGTCTTTTAGTTCCATAATTAGATAAACCCACGCCCTTTACCAAACCCTGTTCATACAAATCACCCAAACCATCTAATAAACCCACCTCTTGCCAAGGAGCATAATTAGCTGTAGACCAGTGCATTTGCACCAAATCAACATTTCGTCCTAATCTTTTTGCCGAGGCATGACAAGCTGATATAATTGAATTTCTAGTCCATCTCCAAGGGTATGCGGCTAACTTAGTCGCAATGCAAATATTCTCTTGATTTATTCCCTGATATGCTTGGGCAAATTTCCCTAAAAGTAACTCACTCCGTCCCTTTAATTTACCTGTACCGTAGGAATCACCCGTATCAAATAATGTAATCCCATTGCTGACACAGAGATTAAAAACCTCTTGCAACTGGTTATCCATACTTTCATCGTATCCCCAGAGCAGTTGATTTCCCCAAGCCCAAGTTCCGCAACCCATGAGAGGAAGATTTAATAAATTGTGAGTTAGCATAATTAAGAAAAACTTGCCAATTGTTATAAACTAATTATTTACGAATAATACCAATGATCCGTAAAGCTAAACCGAATAATTATCATCTTTATTTATCCGCGTTTATCCGCGTGCATCTGCGTTTAATTTTCATTTTAAAACTGTCACAAATACCAAAGTAAAAACTAAATGCCCATTATTATTTGTCCGGGAATCCATGCACCAGAATTAACTAAAAGCTTTATCCAAGGGTGCTTAAATCAAGCTGGTGAAAAATCCATAGATATACTGGTTTATCCAGGACAAGGTTATTTAACTTTATCAACATTTCATATTTTACATTTTTTGTGCGATCGCTTGGGAGCGCCTAGCGATCGCCTCAATAATAAGCTAAAATCCCCTGTTATATTCTTATGCTTTAGTGCTGGTGTCATTGGCGGTATAGGTGCAGCCACAGCATGGCAACTTTGGGGAGGTCATGTTCAAGCCTTCATTGCTATTGATGGTTGGGGAGTCCCTCTAGGGGGCAATTTCCCCATCCATCGTTTAAGTCATGATCATTACACCCATTGGACTTCAGCTTACCTCGGTATGGGAGAAAACAACTTTTACGCCGAGCCAGCAGTTGACCATTTATCAATGTGGCAGTCACCTCAATCTGTCCAAGGACAGTGGACAAATCCCTCCGTTGGCTTCTCTCCACCTAAACAATACCTCAGTGCATCCGAATTTCTCAATTTCCTATTAGAACGTTATAACAAGAAATAGTGATTATTTATTCCCCATTCCCAACTATCTAATGCTTCCTCCTGAACCTACTGCTATTAATAACGGTTTTACCGGACTGCTTAAAAACCGGGGTTTTATGCTCCTATGGATTGGTCAACTGATTTCCCAATTAGCTGATAAGGTATTCTTTGTGTTAATGATTGCCTTACTCAAACTCTACCTACCCAGTAATGAGATAAACGGTGATGCACGCTTCTATTTATACATGGCATTTACCGTACCAGCAATATTGTTTGGCTCTGCTGGTGGTGTTATCGTTGACCGTGTACCAAAAAAACTGATTATGGTAGGTTCAGATGTGGTGCGGGGAATATTCATGGTGTTAATTCCCTTCCTGCCACGACAATTTGGGATACTTTTATTCTTCACCTTTGGTATCTCCACCGTTACCCAGTTTTTTGCCCCAGCGGAACAAGCGTCAATTCCCTTGTTGGTGAGAAAGGAAGGTTTAATGGCTGCTAATGCCCTATTTAGTAGCACCATGATGGCAGCATTAATTATTGGTAATGCAGTGGCTACTCCGATGTTAAACTGGTTTGAAAACTTTAATAAAGGTTTTGGCAAAGAATTGGTTGTCGGCTGCTTGTACCTAATTTCTGCCGTGATTATGATGCCAATTCAGTTTCGAGAACATAGACACATTGACAAAACCGTACCCGCAATTAATCCCTGGGCGGAATTTGTGCTAGGACTGCGCTATCTCAAACAAAATCGGCTGGTGTGGAATGCTATGCTGCAAATTGTCACATTATACTGCGTATTTGCCGCCCTGATAGAATTAGCCATTGGTATGGCAGCAAGGTTACATTTAGCTCCAGAAGAATTTAGTTCTTTCGTCGCTGCGGCGGGGGTAGGTATGGTAATAGGTGCGGCTATTCTGGGCAATTTTGGACATAGACTATACAATAAACCTTTGCCTTTAATCGGATTTTTAATCATGGCCTTTTCCTTGGGGTTATTCATTTTTATTGATAACCAACCCTTAGCATTAGGACTTTGTATTTTCTTGGGTGTGGGTGCAGCTTTTGTCAACGTGCCAATGCAAACTTTAATTCAACAACAAGCACCATCAGAAATGCACGGTAAAGTCTTTGGCTTTCAAAATCATGCCATTAATATCGCTCTGACAGCACCTCTATTAATTACGACAAAGCTAGTCAATGCCTTTGGATTGTCGGCGGTGTTATTCGGAATAAGTATAGTTATCGGGGCTATTGGTATTTGGACATGGCAAAATACTCGGCGGGTATTGCAAGATGTGATCTAGAAATCGTACAATTATAGTCCTGTTCTTAACGCTAATAAATACGGCTTTCTCTGCAATTGTGAAAATTTTTACATTAAAATGAAGTTTTAAATACAGAATCTAAGCGTTAATTTTAGCTATACTTTGAGGTTAACTGTGGTTTCGTCTTCTCAAATCAGTCTCCCAAAATCTGAAAATAATCAGCAGTCTCCTGTATCTAATTCGTCAATTCCCTCACCAAAACGGGCATCTGGCGGTTTCGCGTTGATAGATAGTCTCATCCGTCATGGTGTTGAGCATATTTTTGGTTATCCCGGTGGCGCGATTCTACCGATTTATGATGACCTCTATAAAATAGAAGCTGGGGGTACGGTCAAGCATATCTTAGTTAGACATGAACAAGGTGCTTCCCACGCCGCCGACGGTTACGCCCGTGCTACTGGTAAGGTGGGAGTATGCTTTGGTACTTCCGGTCCTGGGGCAACCAATTTAGTTACAGGGATTGCTACAGCCTACATGGATTCTATTCCCATGATTGTGGTGACGGGACAAGTACCCCGCGCTGCAATTGGTACAGATGCCTTCCAAGAAACAGATATTTACGGGATTACTTTACCCATTGTTAAGCATTCCTATGTAGTCCGTGATGCCAAAGACATGGCGCGGATTGTCGCTGAAGCCTTTCACATTGCCAGCACTGGTAGACCGGGTCCTGTTTTAATTGATGTTCCCAAGGATGTGGCTTTAGAAGAGTTTGATTATGTGCCTGTAGCACCGGGTTCTATTAAGTTACCGGGTTATCGTCCCACGGTGAAGGGAAATCCTCGCCAAATTAATGCAGCTATTCAATTAATTAGCGAAAGTCGTCGTCCATTGTTGTATGTTGGGGGAGGAGCGATCGCTGCTAATGCCCATGAAGAAATCAAACAACTGGCAGAATTATTTAATCTCCCCGTCACTACCACCTTAATGGGTATCGGTGCATTTGACGAACATCATCCCCTGTCCTTGGGAATGTTGGGAATGCACGGTACAGCTTACGCCAACTTTGCTGTTACAGATTGCGATTTATTAATTTGCGTCGGTGCAAGATTTGATGACCGCGTCACAGGTAAATTAGATGAATTTGCCTCTTTAGCTAAAGTCATTCACATTGATATTGACCCCGCAGAAGTCGGTAAAAACCGCGTTCCCGAAGTTCCCATTGTTGGTGATGTTAAAACCGTCTTAAAAGACTTATTACGCCGATGTCAAGACGCAAATACTAAAGCTACGCCTAACCAAAATCAAGAATGGTTAAACTTAATTAACAGTTGGAAACAAGATTATCCTTTAATTGTCCCCCATCACGCTGACAGCATTTCTCCCCAAGAGGTAATTGTCGAAGTTGGCACTCAAGCACCCCAGGCATTTTACACCACAGATGTCGGTCAACACCAAATGTGGGCGGCTCAATTTCTCAAAAATGGACCAAGACGCTGGATTTCTAGTGCTGGTTTAGGAACAATGGGTTTTGGTGTCCCTGCGGCTATGGGTGTGAAGGTAGCATTCCCGGACGAAGAGGTAGTCTGTATTAGCGGTGATGCCAGTTTTCAAATGTGTTTGCAGGAACTGGGAACACTAGCACAATATGGGATTAATGTCAAGACTTTAATCTTAAATAACGGTTGGCAGGGAATGGTGCGTCAGTGGCAAGAAGCCTTTTATGGACAGCGTTATTCATCTTCTAACATGGAAGTCGGAATGCCTGATATTGAGCTTTTAGCACAGGCTTATGGCATCAAGGGGATGGTAATTACTAAGCGGGAAGAGTTGGCAGATAAAATTGCCGAAATGCTGGCACACAATGGACCCGTGATTGTCAATGTCCACGTTACCAGAGATGAAAATTGTTATCCTATGGTAGCCCCTGGTAAGAATAACTCGCAAATGGTTGGTTTGCAAAAACCATCACGAAAAGATGCAGTTGAATCAATTTCTTGCAGCAATTGTGGGACTCAAAACCAAGCTAATCATAATTTCTGTTCTGAGTGTGGGACAAAGTTGTAGTTAGATTTTATAGGGGTTTAGCATTATGCTTTACCCTTATACAAAATGGTAATTTATGATTTGAAGCCATATTAATTAAGTTGCTAATTATCTAGTTGAGGCTGGTAATTGGTGATAAAATCCCTGTTTTCATCCTGTTCATCCTTTAATCCTGGACATCCTGATTTTGACAAAAAACAGCTATAATAAATTAACCATAGGTATCTAAAAATGACAACTATATCTATAGAATTACCAGAAAGTGTTTTTTCTAGCTTGGGGAAAAAACCGGATGAATTAGCTATCGAAATGAAAATAGCTGCTGCCGTGAAATGGTATGAATTGGGAGAAATATCTCAAGGTAAAGCGGCAGAAATAGCAGGTTTAAATAGAATTGAATTTATGGATGTTCTCATTCGTTATAAGGTTTCTCCATTTCAATATACTGCTGACGAATTAGCTGAGGAAATTGCATCTCTAGATGAATAGAAATGAATAAAATAGTTATTAATACATCACCGTTAATTGTGCTATTTAAAAGCCAGCTTACCTATTTAATACCACAGTTATTTACAGAAATTATTGTTCCTATTGGTGTATCGGGTGAAATTGTCAAAGCTGGTAAAATAGATATAGCATCTCAAGAATTACCTAATGCTAATTGGGCAAAACCAGTTACTATTTCGGAAATTTCTGCTTTAATTGTACCTTGCGGTATAGATTTGGGAGAATCTGAAGTTTTGACATTTGCTTTAGAAAATAGTGGTTATCGCGCAGTTATTGATGATGCTGCTGCTAGAAAAGTAGCGAAAAGTTTAAATATTCCATTTATGGGAACTTTGGGAATATTGGTTTTAGCGAAGAAACAGGGGTTAATAAATTCTATTGACGAACCAATTCAAGCTTTAAAAAAAGCTGGTTTATGGTTATCTAATGATTTAATTCAGGTTCTTAAAGAACAGGTTAATGAATAAACATGAGATAATAAGGTAGGGGTTTAGCAATGCTAAACCCTTACAGAATATCAATGATATGCAATAATGTAATGGCTTTATTTTTCAGGGATAGCAGACAATAAACAACGTAAAGCACGATTCACTGCTTCTGATGTTTGAAAAACTTTAGCGACATCAGGATCAAGAATTACAGTAATTTTATTTTCTGAAGTAGTAGCAAAACGATTAGAACGAGCTTTACTATAATCAAAATTATACTCTGATAATAAATCATCTTGCCGATTAATTCGTGTTTTGTTCATAAATCTTTTCTCTGTCTAAATATTCTTCTTTGACATCCAGTTTAAAAGTAGGAAAATGATACTTACGTTTTTTGATGGGAATGATGACAATTTCCACTTCATCACCATTTTGTAAGGTATCGGGTAAACTGTCTTGGAGAATAATTGTTTGATTTTGGATATATCCTTTCATATTTTTGAATAAACTGATAAAGGACTTTTTTGTTGTACTCTATTGTAACATAAAAATAAGGTTTTAGCATTGCTAAACCCCTACAGATGAAAATGCTTTAGATGCAACTTTTAAACTAGCAAGACGGGAAGGTTTAGCTGCTGATGATGCTGCTTATTTAGAGTTAGCTTTGCGGTTAAATTTACCATTAGCAAATCTTGATTCTTGGTTAGCGGAAGCAGCTAGTGGTTGTGGTGTTAGTTTGGTTATTTTTGATTAGGGTTGGTTAATGTATGGGTAGAGAATAGAAGGAAAAATAAAGATAATGGTAGCTATAATTTATGCAATAATTCTTCATTCAATAATTTTTGTATTTTTTGATAGCCTTGGGTATTCCCTTGTTGTTGAAATAGTTGTTTTGCAGTTTCTAAATCTTTAATTGCTTGTTGTTTATTACCTATTACTAAGTACATCACCCCTCGCCAAACGTAAGATTCGACATTGTGAGGATTAATTGTGATAGCTTGAGTAAAATCAGCGATCGCACCTGCTTTATCTCCTAATTCAGATTTAACAACTCCCCGGTTGTTGTAGGCATCGGCATATTGGGGATTAATTGTGATAGCTTGGGTAAAATCAGCGATCGCACCAGCTTTATCTCCTAAATCAGATTTAGCATTTCCCCGGTTGTTGTAGGCATCGGCATATTGGGGATTAATTGTGATAGCTTGGGTAAAATCAGCGATCGCACCTGCTTTATCTCCTAATTCAGATTTAACAACTCCCCGGTTGTTGTAGGCTAGGGCAAATTGAGGATTAATGGTGATAGCTTGAGTATAATCAGCGATCGCCTCTTGATTTCTTTTCAATTTACTAAATAGTTCTCCTCTAACTTCATAGATCAAGAAATCTTTTTTTTATCATTTTCTGCTTCTAAAATGGCTTGATTAAATGCTGCTACAGCATTTTCATCTTGTTTTAATTCCTGAAAAATAATACCTTTTAATAAATAGGCGGTTTCACTGCTAAAAGTCAACTTAGCTAAATCATATAAATCATCTTTTTTATTATCTTGTCTATCTACCTTAGAAAATTCAACGGGATAAACTTGATTATCTGGAGTGACAACTTTCACAGATTTAGCATTTTCTATCACATGAGCATTAGTGAGAACAGTATAAAAACCGTTTTGTTTTTTGATAATAGTTCCTGAAGCTGCTTCTTTATCATCAACTAGGACTTTTACAGTAATTTCTTTTAAGACATTCTTTAATTCTGATTCTGATAATATCCCTGGTTTGCGTGCAAATAGGGAAGAACTACAACCAGTAATAATAATGGGAGAAGCGGGAAATAGGAGGATAAAGAATAATAATAAATGGGATAATTTGTGTAATTTCATAGATGATGCTCCTGGTATTTGATAATTTTATTATTGGTTAATTTTCGGTTTGTTTCATAACCCGTCGCGGAATAAATTCCCCGTCTAATAGCGGAAGTCCGTTAAAACGGACTAAAAAATTCTTCCATTCAGTCGGTTTCAACCGACTTTAGCTTTCAGACAGGGAATTTATTCCCTGGCTTTAAACACCTTGAAAATATCAACAGTACAAGTTAAATTACTACCATTTTTTACCGCACAAGAAGAATTTCTATATGCTTGGAAAGCATCACCATTTAACACCGCAGTAAAAGATTTTAATTCCACATCAGCATCATCTGAATCTAATAATGTTAAAATCAAAGTATGACAATCTTTTCCAGTTGTCGTACATAAAGATTTAAATCTTTTGCGAGGGTCATTTTCAGCTTCAGAATAACCCCAAGTTAAATCTTTCAAAGTTCCATTATCATAAGCAGTTTGTAATTTTGGTGTGACTTCTTCACATCTTCGTTGAGGTGGAAAACCTGCTTTTACAAAATTCGTGCGTTTCCACTCTATTAAATCTCGTGTTTTGTCTTGGTATTTAACCTTAGTAACAGATTCTCCATTACTGTCTGTTTCACAGGAGAAAACAACCTCTTCGTTCCTACATTAGATACAGGATTAAAGTATTTATTATCTGGTTTCATCATGGTAAGTTGCGGCTGAAAATCATTGCTAATTATTTGTACTGTTAAATCTTGTTTTTTATCACTTTTAAAGGTATAAACATCATAATTTTTATCACTGGATAACTCTTTTTGATCTGATGATGTTAATTGTCCTGATTTGGCTTTACCATCTGTTATTAGTTGATCATTAGATTTGGGTAATATGGACATGACAGCCATAACTACACCGATAAGGATGATGATTCCTGAAATTGTGCCAAGAATTAATTTCCAGGGAATTTGAGGTGCTGGAGGTAGGGGAGGTGTTGGAATTGGTTGATTTGGGTGATGAGAATCTTTGACTTTATAGGTAATACCAAAACCTGTGTGATTAGAGGAAAGTTCGGTAATTTGATAACGATCTCTTAGCAAAGTGCCTATTCGCAAGATATTATTCATAAACTATCTAAATTTAGTTCAAATTAGTAAATTATGGTAATGGTTAATATAATATAATGAAAATATATTCATAAAGAGTCATGTATTAAATGGAAATCCTCCTCAAGTTAATGCGGCAATTCGATTAATTAGAGAAAGTTGCCGCCCATTGTTGTATATTGGGGAAGGAGCGATCGCAGCTAATGCCCACAATGTGTTTGCAAGAGTTAGGATGTATAGTACAATCTAGTGTTAATGTCAAGAGTTTGATCTTAAAGAGGGGTAATTTGGGTGTGTTCTTTGATGCTGAAAAATTAGCAGGTAAGCCGATAAAATTAGTCAGAATGCTGGTAGCAGCTAAAGCTATGAATTAAAATTATTCCTATGCTAAACCGAATCAAAGACTTAACAACAAACATATCATCCCGCTTAGTTGAAATCCGTCGCCATATTCACGCGCATCCAGAACTTAGTGGCGAAGAATATCAAACTGCTGCCTTTGTTGCAGGTGTGTTATCTGCTAATGGCTTGCACGTAGAAGAAGGTATAGGTAAAACAGGTGTCATTGGTGAATTACAAGGAACTCAATCTAGCGATAGAATCTTAGCAATTCGCACTGATATGGATGCTTTACCCATTCAAGAACGCACAAGCTTAGAATATGCCTCTCGGATTGAAGGAGTCATGCACGCTTGTGGACATGATATTCATACTACGGTAGGTTTGGGGACAGCGATGGTACTTTCCCAAATTGCCCCAGAATTGGGTGGAAAGGTGCGGTTTTTATTTCAACCCGCTGAGGAAATTGCCCAGGGTGCAAATTGGATGGTAAAAGATGGAGTAATGAATAATGTCGCGGCTATTTTAGGGTTGCACGTTTTTCCTTCCATTCCTGCGGGTTCAGTGGGTATTCGCTACGGTGCATTAACAGCCGCAGCAGACAATTTAGAAATTATTATTATTGGTGAATCTGGACATGGTGCGCGTCCCCATGAAGCCATAGATGCAATCTGGATTGCAGCGCAAGTGATTACATCATTACAACAAGCTATTAGCCGTACTCAAAATCCTTTGCGTCCCGTAGTGTTGAGTATTGGGCAAATTAATGGGGGAAGAGCGCCAAATGTAATTGCTGATAAAGTACAATTATTGGGAACAGTGCGATCGCTTCACCCAGAAACCCGCGACAAACTACCACAGTGGATTGAAAATATAGTTGCTAATGTTTGTAATTCTTACAATGCAAAATATCAAGTTAACTATCATCGAGGTGTACCCAGTGTCCAAAATGATAACGCCCTAACACAATTATTACAATCATCAGCGGAAGAAGCTTGGACTAATAATTGTGTACGAATTTTACCAGAACCATCTTTAGGTGCAGAAGATTTTTCTGTTTATTTAGAACACGCCCCTGGTTCAATGTTTCGTTTAGGTGTAGGCTATGA
The DNA here is from genome assembly GCF_015207865.1 of Dolichospermum sp. LEGE 00246. Lineage (NCBI taxonomy): Bacteria > Bacillati > Cyanobacteriota > Cyanophyceae > Nostocales > Aphanizomenonaceae > Dolichospermum > Dolichospermum sp. LEGE 00246. The sequence goes on along the minus strand of NZ_JADEWA010000155.1, from coordinate 208 downwards.
AGAGAGAATAATTAACCATCCCTTGCATCATCCTCAATTTGAAGTTGATGAATCTGCTATTATTACTGGAGTAGTCACATTAGCTTATGCAGCTTATAAATATTGGCTAAATTCAGAACTATAATTTGCGTGATTTATTTGATTTCGATGATTAATTAATCGGAACTATGATTTCTAGTATTCATTGAATTTTCATGATTAATTAGTC
>NZ_JADEWA010000154.1:0-11006 GCF_015207865.1 Dolichospermum sp. LEGE 00246 | reverse complement strand
TTTCAGAAAAGTAGCGGTAAAGCTAGGATTAAATTCTAGTGGAATCAGTAGAGGCGCATTGATATCGCCGTTAAGATTATTTATTTGGTCTTAAGAATCCCCGTCCATTTATGGCGGGGAGTGTCAACTGATAAGGAAGTTTAGACAACTTTTGACAACCACCGGGATATACTGCGTCGGCTAACTTCTCCCATGTGCCACAAATATCATCATTGGTGTATGAATTTAGGATTGCTGGTTTAGCAGTTGGATAAGCCGCCTTTACTGCTGCTAAATCACCTAAATACCATGCTTCGCCTTCCTCAATAGCGATGCAAAATTGCGTCTTTGGTTTCGGTTCACAAGAGTCTACAACATTAAGTAATTCTTGGCGAAAAACACTCAAACATCTGTCATCAAGATCGCAAATAATGATCAGAACAGCGTGATAATTAGGAGGATAACTGGCAAATGTTTTACCATAGCCTTGAATAAGTCGCGGTAATTGGTCGAGCAAAATTCGTTTTTTGGGATCAGAATTAGATATGAGATTTTTAGGAATATGCCCTATTCCTTTATAAGCATGAATATTAAATGTGTGTTGTTCGGGGTTAATAATTTTTGGAACAAGAATCTCAAGAGTAGTTTTGCCGGAAACATCCTCAACTAATATCTCAAAGTGCATATATTCACCTTGCGTCCAAGTAGTCACTGTACCAAAGTCCACCTAGGGGCAACCCTTCAGAAACAAGATTATTAATCAAAGAATCTTTACTAGCCCGCTTAATTTTAGCAAATCCATCTTCGCCCTTTTCTAATATCCAAACTTCTTCAGGTTCAAGGGCATCTACAAAATATGGTTGATGTGTTGTCACAAATATTTGTGATCCACCTTTTTGACCTGTAGTGTGTTCTCGAAATTCTCTAGCTAGAGTTTCTAAAAGTTTATGATAAAGTCCATTTTCTGGTTCTTCGATACACAAAAATGGTGGTGGTGATGGATCTTCCAACATCAGAAGATACGCAAATACTTTGAGTGTACCATCTGACATTTGTTGAGAGTAAAATGGGTCTTGAAACCCTTTGTCATTGAAACATAAAAGCAGTCTTCCATCTGGACTTGGGGAAGTGCTAATCTTGTTGACACCGGGAATTTTGTTGGCTATTTTTTCCAGTATGGATTGAAACTTTTTTGGATGTTCTCTTTCCATAAACTGAACTACATTACCTAAATTATCTCCATGAGTATTTAAATGCTTTTGTGGTCCAGCTAGAGGTAAACTGCGGGCAGCATCTGGTGTAAAATAGCTTAAATACCATCCTTCAATAAATCTTCTAAACATAGAAATTCGGGGATGTTGTTTAAGTGAACCTAAAGTAGCAATTCCCAGTTTTCGCTTATCGTCAAGTTCAACTACTTCGGTTTCTTTGTTTTCTTTTTCTGCTTCACCCCTTTGGATTTTATCTATTAAATCTGACACATCAAAATCATCTTGTTTGCCTTCTTGTTCACCTTTCCATGCGATTCCTCTGCCTTCATTGAGAATTAAAAAAGAAAAAGGTTGTCCCTTACCTTGTCCTTTTCTGCGTTGTCTGAGTCTCTCTTTTTTTACATAAGGTCTTCGAGATGAGTCAATATCTATTGCTAATTCATAAGTAATTGGTCGGGCATTACCATCTTCTTTATAATAGATTTCAAACTCAATACTTCCCTGTTGTCCTTGAGAGAGAATTTTCTCAAAGCCACCACGACCATGAGCATAACAAGCTTCTTCTACTCCATTTTTTAAGCAATCGGCAAGAAAACCGAAAGTGTCGAAAATGGTACTTTTTCCCACACCATTCTTACCAATAACGGCTGTCATTGGTGTTAATGGCTTGGCAGTTTGTGTGTTCCACAATTTCCCCAAAGTGATATCACGAATAACTCTGTAATTTCTAACTCTAAAGCCTTCTATCTTCGACATTTAATTTGCTCTACTTTGATTTTACTCGCTAATTTTTTGAGGAATTAGATAAATAACTCCTGAAACAATTGTCAATATTACAGATATCCAAAAGGTAATTAAAACCGGAGTTTGCCAAGTTGGTGATAAGGGGGCAATTAGTAAAGATATGGCAATGATTTGACTCACTGTTTTCAGTTTACCCCAAATATTTGCCCCGGTGATGGTGGTTTGATTAACTCGCCAACCGGCGATCGCTAATTCCCGTGCTAAAATTATAAACACTGCCCAAGCTGGGATTTTTCCTAATTCTACTAATACTAATAATGGTGCAAGTACCAATAATTTATCTACTAAAGGATCAAGAAATTTACCTAATTCGCTAATTTGGTTGAGTTTTCTGGCTAAATATCCATCTAACCAATCAGTTAAAGCCGCAATTAAAAATATAGTTAAACATATCCATTTGGCTTCATTTGTGGGATTATATAAACCATAAAGTAAAAAAGGTATTCCCAGCAATCGAGAAAAAGTAATCCAGTTAGGTAGAGTCATCACAAGTTAAAATTACAAACCAACACTAATTATATAGGTTAGGTACTAATATCCCCCAACATGGGATACGTTATCAAGATATATAACTCTGAAGCTTGAAAGTGTTGATTGTATGCGTGCTATGCTGATAGTGGTGCAGCACTTATCCCCCAACTTTAAAAGCGTGATGAAAGAGTTACTGGAAAGACGCACCCGAATTACACTTACCAAGTGTTGTTGTAAAATTTATTTACAAAATAAAAACACCCACATTAGAGAGGAATTGATGGTGGAACAAAAAATTAACTGTGCTGAAGCCTGTGTCAACGGGTGTGTTTTAGGTGATCAATGTCCCAATATTGAGTATCGAGAATCAGCTTCAAAATTCATCGAAGAAACTTCTTTAGACAAAATGCTAGAAATAGCTGAAGAAAGATTGCGGAAAAAAATCACAGAACCCCCAAAATGGGTGTTTCCAGAAGATTCTTAAAGAGAATTTTGAGCAAGAAGTTATTGAAATCAGTTAAAATAAGTAATTGGACAAAAATATTTACAGTCATTGCGAGGGAAGGGAAGCAATCACAACCATGGCGATTGCTTCATTTCACTGTGTTATATATGGCTAACGCCACGCTGCGCTAACGCAATGACATTGTGTAATTAATTCTGTCTCACTACTTAGTGGGTTAAGAACAGATAACCCACTCAAAATATTACCATCCTCATAAAATCAATAATAGTTGAAAATGAATGAATATATCTCAATAGACAGCGCAGCAGTCAAAGCAAAAGCCAAAGAATTGGGATTTCACGAAGTAGGGATTGCTGCTGTCGGTGATTTAGAGACGACAGAGACAGAAAAATTGCAAGCTTGGTTAAAAATGGGTTATCACGCCGACATGGAATGGATGAAAAATCCCAAGCGTGAGGATATTAATTTAGTGATGCCAGAAGTGCGATCGCTCATATCTGTAGCCTTAAATTATTATACCCCCCATCAACGTCCCCAGGGGGATGAATATGGCAAAATTTCCCGTTATGCCTGGGGTCGAGATTATCATAAAGTCATCCACAAAAAGCTCAAAGAACTAGCCAATTGGCTAGAATCCCTGGGCGAAAATGTCAAAGCCCGTTATTATGCAGATACAGGGCCAGTCCAAGATAAAGTTTGGGCGCAAAAAGCCGGCATTGGTTGGATTGCTAAAAACGGGAATGTGATTACCAGAAAATACGGTTCTTGGGTGTTCTTGGCAGAAATATTAACCAATCTGCAACTAGAAAGCGATCGCCCATCCACCCAACATTGTGGCACCTGTACTCGTTGTTTGCAAGCCTGTCCGACAGGTGCAATCACCGAACCCTTTATCGTAGATGCTAATCGCTGCATTGCCTATCATACCATTGAAAACCGCGCCGAAGAACTCCCCGCAGACATCACACCCCATTTACAAGGATGGATAGCAGGTTGCGATATTTGTCAAGATATTTGTCCTTGGAATCAGCGATTTGCTCAAGCAACTAATGTCAAGGATTTTCAACCCTATCCTGGAAACTTAGCTCCCAAGCTGGTAGAATTAGCCCAAATATCCAATGAGGAGTGGGATAAAAGATTCACAGCATCAGCCTTGCGACGCATTAAACCAGAAATGTTACGACGTAATGCTCGCGCTAATCTTGATAAATCCAGGCATAATAATGACCCAGAAAGTAATAATTTTTGATTTCGATGGGACGATTGCTGATACAGTAGATGCTCTTGTAACTATTGCCAATCGTTTAGCCTTGGAATTTGGATATGTGCCGATTAATTCGCAAGAACTAGTCCTATTGAGAAATTTAACAGCCAAAGAAATTATTAAATATTCCGGTGTTTCCCTATTCAAAATTCCTTTTATGGTTAAAAAAGTCAAAGGAGAATTAAAACATAAAATCCCAGAATTAAAACCTATTGAGGGAATTAATACCGCATTAATAGAACTCCACAATCAAGGTTATCAAATGGGAATTATTACCTCTAACTCTCAAGAAAACGTCAATCAATTTCTTAAATGTCATAACTTAGATTATTTGTTTGACTTTATTTATTCAGGAGTAACTATTTTTGGTAAAACCACAATTATTAATAATGTGTTGCGACAAAAACATTTCAAACCTGAAGCAGTAATTTATGTCGGTGATGAAACTAGAGACATAGAATCTGCTAAAAAAGCCAATATCAAAGTTATTGCTGTCAGTTGGGGTTTTAATTCTTCCGAAGCCCTCAGCAAACAAAATCCAGATTTTTTAATTCATCATCCCAGTGAATTATTGGCTGTAATTAAAAGCTGTTAAGGGGTAGTTATTAACTCCCCCCTCTAACATACCTCTAAGATACAAGGTTGGGTTGTTCGCGTCAGCGTTGCGGAGCAATGGAACGAAACCCAACAAAATCCTTGATAATGTTGGGTTTCGCTATCGCTCAACCCAACCTACATTTCCTTAACCGACAAGTAAGTAGTGAGACAGAATTAATTACACAATGTCATTGCGTTAGCGCAGCGTGGCGTTAGCCATAGGGAACAAAGTGAAATGAAGCAATCGCCAGGGTTGTGATTGCTTCCCTTCGCTCGCAATGACTGTAAATATTTTTGTCCAATTACTTATTGCGTCAGTGTCCGATTTCTACGTCTTCGAGGATACCGAGTGCGTCGGGGACAAGAACAGCTGCGGAATAGTAGGCGCTAACTAGGTAAGAGATAATTGCCTTGTCGCTGATACCCATAAATCGGACAGACAAGCTAGGTTGATATTCGTCAGAGATACCAGTTTGATGTAAGCCGATGACACCCTGATCTTCTTCACCAATACGCAATACAAGGATAGAACTAGTTTGGTGCTTGGTAATGGGTATTTTGTTGCAGGGAAGAATAGGTACACCGCGCCATGCAATTACCTTACTACCATCCATATCAATGTTTTGTGGATAGATACCCAGACGATTGCATTGCCGACCGAAAGCTGCAATAGTGCGAGGATGGGCTAGAAAGAACTTTGACTTTCGGCGGCGAGTCAGCAGTTCATCTAGGTCATCAGGTGTGGGCTTGCCACTGCGAGGGTGAAGACGCTGTTTAAGGTCAGCATTATGTAATAAACCAAATTCACGGTTATTGATCAATTCATATTCTTGACGTTCCCGTAATGCCTCAATAGTCAGACGTAATTGTTGTTCGGTCTGATTCATCGGTTCATTGTACAAATCAGCGACGCGAGTATTGATCCTTAACACAGTTTGGGCAATACTCAACTCATATTCGCGGGGGGAAAGTTCGTAATCAACAAAAGTTCCTGGTAATTCAGTTTCCCCAGTATGGCCTGAAGACAAAGCAATGGAGGCTTCACCATGCTTATTCTGTGGTAATTGTGCGCGAGTTACGACTTGCTCAATATGAGCCTGTAATGCTGGTGAATGGTTAAGCACTTCCCTGAATGCTTGTTGTGGTAGCGTTAAAACCGTGCATCGGGTGACAGCCTTAACCGTAAACTTCCAAATACTTTGAGACTCTACCAACACTTGATCACCAAAATGATCGCCATCAGCTAATGCGCCTAACAAAGGTTGCTCTTCATATTTAGCAATACCAATCTTGTTTACCTTGCCATGAGCAATCAAGAAAAGCTGCTCGGCTGGCTGACCTGACTGTACTATAATGTCATCGGGCGCGAACTCCTGTTGCACAAACCGACTGGCTAAAGCTGTTAACACTTCAACATCATTAAACCCTTGCAGCAATGGCAATTCACTAAGTTCTTGGGGAATTACCTGTATAGTTGCGCCCGTATTGGTGAAAGTAACTCGGCCATCACCTAAAGTATAGGTTAACCGACGGTTGACTCGATAAGCGCCACCTTTAATCTGCACCCATGGCAACATCTTCAACAACCACCGTGGGGTAATTTCCTGTACCTGCGGTGCAGATTTGGTTGTTGTTGCCAAATTACGGGCTGCTGCTGTACTTAAACTTAGTTGATGCTGTCCACCCTCAATATCTAAACTCGAATCATTAGAATATGTCATCTCATCCTCTAATTACTCACAAAAATACTGAATAAAATAGTTGAGAGGTCAAAGTAATCAGGTTTGTGTCAAAAATCACTGCATTTAATTGACACAAATCAATTACATTTACCTCTCAAAACCAATTAGCGACCAATTTCTACATCTTCAAGGATGCCAAGTGCGTCAGGTACTAAAACCGCTGCGGAGTAGTAAGCAGTGATGAGGTAAGACATAATAGCCTTTTCACTGATACCCATGAAGCGCACAGATAGGCTAGGTTGATATTCATCAGGGATACCAGTTTGATGTAAACCGATAACGCCTTGTTTTTCCAAACCAGTGCGGAGTAAGAGAATAGAACTTGTTCGGTTATTACTGACGGGTATTTTGTTGCAGGGAAAAATTGGTACACCACGCCAAGCGGGAACTTGATGTCCGCCCATGTCAGTGCTTTGTGGATAAATCCCCATGCGGTTACACTCACGAGCAAATGCAGCGATAGTCCGAGGATGAGCCAGAAAGAAGCTTGGGTCTTTCCAGACTGTAGCCAGCAATTCATCCATGTCGTCTGGAGTAGGTGCGCCAGTGCTACTGTAAATACGTTGTTTAAGGTCAGCGTTATGCAGCAACCCAAATTCGGGGTTGTTGATCATTTCATGTTCTTGACGTTCCCGTAATGCCTCAACAGTCAGACGCAATTGTTGTTCGGTCTGATTCATTGGTTCATTGTATAGATCAGCTACTCTAGTACTAATCCGTAGAACCGTTTGGGCAATGCTTAAATCATATTGACGGGGTGAAAGATCATAATCAACGAAAGTACCTGGTAAATCAATTTCACCGCGATGACCCGCAGATAGGCTAATAGCTGCTTCACCTTGTTCAGTCTGTGGCTTGCTTAGGAGGGCGCGGAACTTATCAACCTGATTTTGTAAAGCCTCAGACTGGTTAAGAAGTTGCTCAAACGCCTGTTGAGGTAATGCTAATACAATACATCTGGTGACAGCTTTGAGGGTATACTGCCAGGTGTCTTCAGACTCTACTAAAGATTCATCGCCAAAATGATCACCATCAGCCAAAACATCTAAAACCACCTGGTCGTCATATTTACCAAGACCAATCTTGTTAACTTTACCACGGGCGATCAATAAGACTTGATTGGCTTCTTGTCCTATTTCAACAATTACATCGCCTGCTGCGAACTCCCGCTGTACAAATTGGTTCGCTAAAGCGGTTAAAACTTCTGTGTCCTCAAACCCTCGTAGTAAGGGTAATTCAGTCAGTTCTTGGGGAATTACTTGTACTGTCGTGCCAGTGTTGATAAAAGAGACTCGTCCATCACCTACGGTATAACTTGAACGACGGTTAACGCGATATACACCACCTTTTGTTTGCACCCATGGCAATAGTTTCAATAACCACCGTGAGGTAATTTCCTGCATCTGCGGTGCAGATTTGGTTGTTGTCGCTAAATTACGTGCTGCTGCTGTACTTAAACTTAGTTGAGGCTGTTGATTTTCTGAATCATTAGAGTAGGTCATAACTTAATTCTCCATTTTCTGGTTACTAAAAAAACAACGCGGTTTTACTTTACTGAATGTAGATCAAGAAAAATTGAAGTTGACACAATCCCAATTTGCCGATTATTTGGTCAAAGGCTTGGTTGCGCCGACCAATGATCTGATATGTGCAGCAGAAGTGCCAAATCCTGTGGGACCGTTGAGTAGCCGCACTATTGGCGAAGCACTATTACGCAGTTCAAATTCTTTATAGCGGTCTACCTTCGTATGCCACTTAAGTACACCGCACATCCACTGTTCTAGTTTTTCAACATATTTGAGTAGTTTCTTGCGGGTGTTTTCATCCAATTTGAAATCGTCGAAAAGGGCTGGCAGTTCAGTCTCGACGATGTGTTGAAACTGTTGCGCCCGCGCGGTCATCAGATTGTTAACAACCTCGACAGCCTGGGTTATATCGCAGTTGAGGAAATTCTGAACCACCAATACACAGTTATGAATTTCGCCTTCAAATTCGATTTCTTTCTGATAAGAAAAAATGTCATTAGTGAAACAGGCAAAATCGGCAGCGGCATTTTCCAGCGATCGCATTGGTCGGCTGTAGTAGATTTCCATTGGAATCTCACCACCTTGGGCTAATCGAGACAGACTCATCGTCAAATCCGAGCCAAACGTCTTACGACGCATTTCAATATAATCTATCGGATCTGGAATCCGATTTTGAGTCTGATTTGCCAGTTCCCACACCCAACTATCAGTCATATCCTGGATCGCACGGCGAAATTCAGTCCGGGCATTAGCTGTCATAGGTGCAGCCGTACGAGACCAAATATCTGCCAAACCCTTTTCTACTGGATTAGTCGGCACAGCAGGAGGGGTAGAATCGTCGAGAGGCATAAACGCCGACAGTCGGGCGTTAAAGACTTTTGCACCTGCTAAGTCGCGGTTATTCCCGTAGATTGCGGGAAAATAATCATCAGCATAAGTTCCCCAAACAAGCCAGCAAGCTGTTAAATTTAGCTCATGCTCAGAACCATTTGGATGTATCCAAGCACCGCATAAAGCTACGTCAGCAACATCAAACTTATGGTCATTCCAGATAAAAGCATCAGGAATACCAGGTAGTGATGCCAACATCTCCATCTGACGCGCCCATTCCTTAGAATGCTTCCGCGCGGCATCTAGATTGGGATTCAAAGTGGTAGAGAAAGGCATATAAAACTTCGGCAGTTTCACTGGACCTACATTCTGGTAGGGAACGTGAGTAAAACTTTTAAACCTTCCTAAACCCAGGGTGGTATATAACGATTCAATCCGCGCTGCCGATGTGCCTAAACCATTTGGACCACTCAGAATACCAGATTTGGCAGAATTATCCTCTTCCTGTTTATTCATATAGCGGCTTGATCTCATGTGCCACTCATGACCGCCAGATTGCCAATCCTGAAGTCCTTTGATGTAAAGGAGAACATTCACACGCTCTACTGGGTCTACTCCATACTCCTCAAAAAGGGAGGGCAACTCGGTGACAGCAGTGTTATCAAACTGATATAAACGGGAGTTGAGTAGTTCGTTAGTGAGGTTAGCCGCCTCTTGGGTACTTACATTCAAGAATTTTTCAATTACAAGCACACAATTAGAATTTTCACCTTCATCTTCCACTTCTCTTTGATAGGAGAATAGGTCGTTGCGGAGATGTACTCCATCAGCAAATGTGTCTTTCAAAACCCGCATTGGTCTAGTTGCCGCAATTTTAGCCGGAACTTCCACGAACGCGGCGTGTTCCACCAGATCGGCTGACCAGGGTGCGCCACCAACTTTACGCCGCATCTCAATGTATTCGATGGGGTTAGCAATTCGATTTTGATTGATGTTGGCCAGTTCCCACATTGACTCATCTAAAAGATTTTTGGTACTTTCAAAGAATCGTCGCCGCCATTCCACAGACTTAGTAAATGCGGTGCGAGACCACAAGTCAGCCAAACCGCGCTCTACTGGGTTGGTGGGAACGGGAGGGTTGTCCTTGGGATAAATCGGCATAAATGCGGGGAGTCGGTCAAGATACTCCTTCGCCCCAACCATATCCTGACTGCGTTTATAGATTTCCAGGAAGTGATCATCGAAAAAGAATACCCACACATACCAGTCTGTTACCAAGTCAAGTTCTGGAGAATCTGTATCTGGATGGGTATATGAGCAAAGTAAGGCGTAGTCATGAGCATCGAATTTACGCTCGTCCCAAATAGGCTCACCTTGGGCTTCCTCTTTTGAGCCAAGTATTCCCATTTCGTAAGCCCACGCCTTAGAATGCACTCGTGCTGCTTCCAGATTTGGATTCAGCCTAGCTGGCCAAGGCATATAAAAATCTGGCAGTTTAAAAGGTTGCATAATATGAGAATATTGTGTTATTTAAAACATAGCAACATAACAATAGTTACAAATTATGCCTGGTTGTCAAGTAATAATTTACAATTATTAACCTGAAAATACTTAACTATTTGTACTGAGCTTGTTAGCTTGTTGATAGCGTAGCTTGGCGTTAGCTATAGCTGTATGCCCGCACCACAAAAAATTTTGGGATATTTTTTTAACTGGAAGTCTCTAATTAAAACTTAGGAGGTTACAGTATATTTTAGAATCGTAATGTACAAAAATACCCCGTATATCACTGAGGTTACTTAAATCTAAAATCAGTGTCCATGCCAAAACTGACCCTAAAGACTTGATGACCTGTTTTTAACATCTTTTCCAAGAAGAAACCTAGTACCGCAGGGCAAAAGTCAAAAGTTAAAAATAATAGTTAGGGCTTGCTGAATAAAACTGAAACCTTTTACAGCGGTTTCCGCTTTTATGAGGTACATCTTAACCCCCTCATCGCACCTTCCTCAATCCCCCCGCAGCGGGGGGAAGAAAAGGATAAGCTTTTGATACTGGAGGGGGTTGGGGGTGGGGTTCTTGTACCTCATAACATCGGGAAGTGCTGTATTAATAAAC
>NZ_JADEWA010000153.1:0-11070 GCF_015207865.1 Dolichospermum sp. LEGE 00246 | reverse complement strand
GCAGGGGGCAGGGGGGCAGGGAGAATATTTATTGCCTATTGCCTATTGCCTATTGCCTATTGCCTATTGCCTATTGCCTATTGCCTATTGCCTATTGCCTATTGCCTATTGCCTATTGCCTATTGCCTGTTGCCTTCTTCCTGTCACCTGTCACCTTCTTCCTGTCACCTATCTATTGGGAAGACCACCTGTTAAAACAGAAGGAGATAAGCTAGACCAGGATTGCTTCACCAGGTCGGCTTCAGCTTGAACACTGCCTAAATAGTTACCTGCTGGTAAAGAGGGATAGCGTTTGTAGGGAACAACGTCTTCACCAAAGTAACGAGCATACTCAGGACTGTTAACAATTGCCTCTACTGCTGCCCGTAAACCGCTATCAGCCAATAGTTTGTTGTACTGACGGATTTCGCCCTGAGTAGCGGGTGCGCGTCCCAAGATGTGACGGAATAGGAATTCAATTACCTTGGTGTTGGGATAGGGAGTGTAGAACCGTTTGCGGTAGATTTCGGAACTGGCTAGTTCGAGAACAAATTCCCGCACGGTAATTTCGCCGTTACGCAATTTGCTGTCTAAGTCAGAACGGCGGAAATAAGCAGGTACTTGACCGCTAAATACGTCCATAATTTGGATATAGATAGCATTGATGACCTGATTGGTTTCTGGGGAATTTGTGCCAGTGGTAGCACGGTAAATCCGGGCTGGTTTACGGCGGCTTGTACCGACACCAACTTCTACGGATTGACCACGACCATCGTTGAAAGAACGACCCAACTCAATAAACAAGGGTTTTGTCTTGTCCATTTTCTTGGCTTGGGCTGCTAAATCTGCGATCGCCTTCGCTAGAATTGGCGTATTCTCAGTTTTAATCCGTGGCTTCACAGTTGCAAAACTAGGAACAACCACATCATCATTTTGCTTGGTTAACTGGTTGTAAAGCTTCTCGGTATTGGGGAAATTAGCCGCAGGTAAAGTGGGGAAGCGACGGAAAGGAACGGTATCTTCACCAAACACCTGACCATATTCTACACTTTCAACCATCGCGGTAATAAAGGCACGAATCCCTTGAGTAGCGAGAATCTGGTTGTATTTACGAATTTCTGCTTGGTCAATAGGAGCGCGACCCAAGAAATGCTTAGTACCCAACTCAATTACTTTTGTATTGGGATAAGGTGTGTAGAACTCCTTCAGGTACAAGCTAGAGTAACCCAAACCTTGAATAAATTCCTTAACGCTGATTTCACCATTCACCAACTTACTTTCTAGAACCGTGAACTCGTTCTTAGAGATGTAAGGAGCAATATCTCGCTCGAAAATCTGCCGATAAGCGCCGCTAATCACAATCTCAGCCGCAACCTTGTCATTCTTAACTGCTGTCAGTTTAAAGACCTTGGTTTGTTCACGCTGCTTAGTGACACCTTGATTCATGCGGAACTCAATATCTGGTTCAGTCCGCATTTCTGTGACTGCACCCAATTCCACAAAGCGAGGAGTTTCTTCTTTTTCAACATTTGCCACATCTTCGCGGATAGTTCCCACCCGCAATTGACGTAAAGACACACCCGCAGGAGTTAGATAGCGCTCGTAAGGAACAGTATCTTCATTAAATGCTTGGCTGTATTCATCACTATCAAGAATGACATCAACCACCGCATAGAAGCCCTTCTTCGCAGCAATATCAAAATACTTATTGTTTTCTTCCCGACCATAGGTAGGACGACCTAATAAGCGACGGTGAATATATTCAATCGCTTTACAGACATAGAGAGAAGTCCAGTACATCTTGCGGAATAAATCCGACTTCGCCAACATCCGCACAAACTCGCGGACGGTGATATCGCCATTTTCCAGCTTAATTTCTGCAACCTTCAGACGTTGACCTTCGTAAACATCACGACCGAAAACTTGCAGGTAACAAGCCTTAATTACCGCTTGGGTAGAACTTTCGGAGAACTTGACACTTACACCCTTGGCAGCCTTTTTACCAATAGTTCCAGGTAACTGGTCTAACTTGAACACCTTAGCACCCAAAGTACCAGGAGCAACACCACGCGCACCAGGATTACTGAGTTGGTTATTGATACCAGGTCCTTGGTGAATTAAGATCCGACGGGTATCCTTACTAAATGGTGCAGGGCTGCTGCTGGGGTTGCGGGTTTCTTTCGGGAAAATCGCCCCAAATTGGATTTCCAAGGGGTCATTACCAGAACCGTAGGGATGTTGGTCAGGTAATGGTTGTTCGTAAGCAGCAAAAGTTGTAATAAACTGAGGAACTTTCCGGAAAGGCGCACTGTATTTAAACAGATCCTGCTGTTGTCCCCAGTTACGACATTCTTGGGCTTCTTGACCCAGACCCCGAATGTAGGGAACTGTTTCTTCACCAAAGTAATCGCTGTATTCGGTAGAATCTACCAAAGCATCAACCAAACCGGCTAAACCTTTAAGTGAGACAATGGCAAAGTATTTTTGCACTTCTTCCCGGCTACTTGGACCCCGTCCTAAAATGTGACGGAAAGCCAATTCAATCACCCGGCTATTAATAAAAGGCTGGTAAAACTGTTTTTGGTAAAGGGGGGATTTAGCTAAACGGCGAATAAACTCCCGCATGGAGATTTCGCAATTTTTAACTTTAGATTCTAAGTCAGAAATAGACAAGCTATAAGCACGGGTAATATCGCGCTCAAATACTTGACGGTAAGCCGCTTTGATGATTTCAGTTTTCTCGCTAGAAGACAAACCTGGCTTCATGGCGTACTTAGGACGACGTTCTGCGGCAACAGCGTAAATTTGTGGCAGTTGTAACCCTTGTTGGTCGCCGGAAGAACGTTGACGAACTTTAGTAGAAGGTGTTGGTGCTTTAAATTCTGTCAGCAACACATCCATGTACTGAGTCACAATTTCTGTAGCTGCGGCATCTTTACGGAAATAAGACAGGGACGCTGCTTTAATTTCTTGTAAAGCAACGATGGTTGCTTCCCCAGAACAAGCATTTTCAATAATTTCCCGCAAACCTCTGGTATTCACAGAGATGATATTGGGGTCGCCAGCAACAATGGCGTAAGTGGCATAGCGTAAGAACCAGGACAAGTCCCTTAAGCTCTTGGCCATGTTGCTAGGACCATAACGAGCAACGTTAATAGGTCTAAAGCCTGGAGGTGTTGGTCCACCAGCAGAAGTATTAAAGATAGAACGGAGGTTTTCAAAGAAACCACCACTACTTTCAACGTAGGTGACTGTTCCTAGTTTCATGCCCTCTTGGACATTAACACCTGCGCCGACCATTGCTAATTCTCGTTCTTGGGGCTTTTCTAAGAAAGCCATTGGTGAACCACCAATGAAAATCCGGTTAGCCGCACGAGAAACGATAATCTCGGAATTGTCGGTCAAAATCTTGGCAATTTCTAATCGCTTTGCACCGGAGGCAAAATAGCTGCTAAGTTCACTTAGTTCACCTCTTCCCAAAAAGCGGTCTTGTTGTTCCGCTTGGGAAATGGTAGAGACAGGTAAGGTTTGATATAGTTGCGGACGCGCAACTGAGCTTCCACCGCTTGCCTTAACACTCATGGTTTTTTTAAGACTCCTATCATAACTGTTTATGTGTTAAGCCTGAGTTATTTATTTTAAGGCTTGACATTTGTGCGTATCTATGGATTTTACGCCTATAAAACCCAGTAAATTAACTCGGTCAATTTTTAGATTAGAACGTTTTGCGTTTACGCTGTTGGTTTATTAAGAAGTATGTCGAATCTGTAATCTAAATTTTGATATTCAAGAGGATACATACTTGGATTTTCTTGGCTGAACACAGATTTTATCCCAAATTATGCACCAATTTAATTCTTAAACTTATTTAGTAAGAAAACAGGCTAAAAACTAGTGTGTTAATTCTGAATCCCTTATCTCATAAGACTTCATACCCAAAATGTGTCGCATATTTTTATGAGAAAGTGCCTGGAACAGATGCTTTCGGTGTAAACTATGGCAACACCAATAATTTCCCAGGAAATCGCTCCAAAACCTACAAAATTAACATACTAGCTTACTCCTCAAGAGTTTTCTTCTGGTTCTTCCGTTCATGGCAAACCTCGTTTGTCTAAAATTGGCGATTCCCGTTTGCGTCAGGCTCTTTTTATGCCTGCGATTGTTGCTCGTCGCTATAATCCTTTGATTCACTCCTTCTGTGAACGTCTTTTGGCTAAAGGTAAATCTAAAAAGTCTGTCATTGGTGCAGTCATGCACAAGCTTTTACGCCAAGTTTTTGGTGTTCTCAAGTCTCAGACCGCTTTTGACCCTAATTTTCTTTCTCCCACCACTTGACTTTCAAGACAGTATCTACGGGAGAATTATATTCTAAGCAAAGACAAACTGTTTAGAATCTGTCAAATTCAAACTACTGGCTTGAATCCCAGTCAGAGTAGCTAGAGTTTGATTATTGAAGACAATCGCAGTATCAGCACCAACTTGATTTAACTTGAGTGTGGATGTGGTAATACCTAAACTGACAGCACCTTGAATACCAATGACATCAGTACCCAGTTGGAAGTCAAGCACGGTATTAGCCGAAGAGGGTAGTTCAGCATTGACAATCCAGAATTGGTCAGCGCCAGCACCACCGGAAATTAAGTTACCACCACCAAGACTAACTCTGAAGATATCATTACCATCACCACCCAAAGCGCGGTCATTGCTACCTAAGTAGAAGGTATCATCACCGACACCACCAGATATGCGGTTGCCACCTTGTCCATCTCTAGCATCAAAGGTGTCATTACCATCACTACCGAAAACGCGATCGCCTTTATTCACAAAGATAGTATCATCACCGCTACCCAGATCAACGATGTTATTACCTGAGTTGGGAAAACCAGATACAGTGGACAGGTCTACCTCGTCTTTACCTGCACCTGTAAATACAATATTGTTTTGACCATCAAATTGACTACCAGGAGTGGCAATTAATTTATCATCTCCTGGAGTTCCTACAGTCGTAGATTGGTTGTCAATGATTTTTTTGACTGCGATCGCAAAAATATCATTAGCAGATGTTCCAGCTTTATCTGTAGCTGTGACTTTAACATTCAAATCCCCTACATTATCATTAGTGGGAGTACCGCTAAAAGTGCGAGTTGTGGGATTAAAGGTTAACCAATTTGGTAAAGCATTACCATTTTCTAATGTTGCTGAATAAGTCAGAACATCACCAGCATCAATATCGGTGAAGGTATTGATGGGAATTTGGAAGTTAAAGAGGTAAGGAACCATGATCGCAGCCAAAGATAACGCCCACCTCACCCCAGAAGAGTATTTCACTTGGGAAGAACAGCAACTAGAAAAACACGAACTGATCGACGGTCAAGTTTATGCCATGACTGGCGGTAGCGTTAATCATAGCCGCATTGCAATTCGATTTACGACTATGGTTGATACCCATTTAGATGCTAGTAGTTGTATAACAGGTAACTCAGGACTGAGAGTTAATATTGTTGGCACAAATAACTACACCTATCCCGATGTCAGCGTCACCTGCGACGATCACGATAAAACCAAAACCCAATATATTACCTACCCCTGCTTAATCGTTGAAGTTCTCTCAAAAACTACCGAAGCCTACGACAGAGGGGGCAAGTTCAGAATGTATCAAAATAACCCCGTCTTGAAAGATTACTTATTGGTTAGTTCCACTGCGATCGAAATAGATTTGTATCACAAAAATGATGCCGGACAATGGATGATTATTAACTATGGAGAAGCTAAAAAGCATCAATCTCAGCTTCCGTTCTATAAAACTTACCCAAAATCACCAAAGTCTAGACACATCTGGACAGCGATAATCTTAGTGTTTATTTCCTGCTTCATCGCGGTCTTAGAATGACTTCCAATCTTGTTTGCCCGCTCCACAGGCAATCTCGGTAGAACTTACCGTTTCTGACCGTAGTTCCTAAAAAGAACCCCAGAATCTTAATCAATTCGATCATTTCAGACAATCACGAAGCACTGCGTCGAGGGTTTTTGAGTTTGCCATCCTTGTCAGTTTTAGCATCTTTCCACGGCTCTCCACTTGCTCCATTTTTACTGACAAAACAAGTTAATGGACAAGCTTCTGCTTTAGTCCTAATATCACAATTTGCCGTTGCGGCAAAGTTATGGGTAAAGTCACATATATGGACAAAGTATTAATTATAATTTGCATGGAGCTAAGCGGATTCGAACCGCTGACCCCCTCAATGCCATTGAGGTGCGCTACCAACTGCGCTATAACCCCGAAATCCTAATTCAGTAAGCAAAAAGGCTTATTTGTTAGTTTTTTTTAGTTGTCCCTTTCCTGATTATATGTCAATCTAGGTCAATTCAGTCAAGAGAGTTATGTTAAGAAATATTAAGCAGTGAATCAGACAAATCTTCTCACAATAGGGTAAACAGGGCGCAAGTGAATAAACCATCTTCAAGCCTTGTAATCAATAGACATCTGGTGAAAATTAAATATGCGTGACATGAAACCCCTGTAGAGACGTTCCATGGAACGTCTCTACAATCTTTACCGGAGATGTCTAATAGACATCTCCAGAAATTAAAATCGTAACTATTTTATTGGGTTTAGAACCTATATTTGGAAAATTGGCATAGGTATTGCCCAAAATATCGGGGTAGGCACGGGGCGCTACCCCTAGGATAATCGCTATAAGTAGTGAGACAGAATTAATTACACAATGTCATTGCGTTAGCGCAGCGTGGCGTTAGCCATATGGAACGAAGTGAAATGAAGCAATTCCAAGGGTTGTGATTGCTTCCCTTCCCTCGCAATGACTGTAAATATTTTTGTCCAATTACTTATTTACCCTTTACCAAACACAGTGGTTAGAGAACGGGCAATATTTTTCGGTTGCATTGCATCCATCGCTGCTGTCGGTTCATAACCACAATGCACCATACAATCAGCACATTTAGGATTACCACTAGCGCCACCGTATTGACTCCAATCAGTCTTATCTAACAACTCCTGAAAGGTTGTATAGTAACCTTCATTCAATAGATAACAAGGTTTTTGCCAACCTAAAACACTATAACTAGGACTACCCCAAGGGGTGCATTCATAGTCTTTTTCACCAATGAGAAAGTCTAAGAATAAAGGGTTGTGATTAAAGTTCCAGTTCTTTTTTCCAGATGTGTAAGGTGAGAGAATTTCTTTAAATAAAGCGCGGGTTTGTTCTTTTTGCAGAAAATGATCTTGATCTGGTGCCCATTCGTAACTGTAACCAGGAGAGATCATCATTCCGTCAGTACCCAAGGTTTCCAGAAAATCGAAAAACCCCTGCATTTCTTGAATATCGCAACCTTCAAAAATGGTCGTGTTAGTAGCGACACGAAAACCTTTAGCTTTAGCGGCGCGAATTGCTTGGACAGCAGTATCGAAAACGCCTTTTCTGTCTACACATTTATCATGCCATTCTCGCATTCCATCTAAATGGACGCTAAAGGTTAGATAGGGAGAAGGTTTAAACTTATCAAGACTCTTTTCTAGTAATAAACCATTAGTACACAAGTAAATATACTTCTTGCGTTTAATTAAGCCTTCAACAATTTCACCTATTTGGGGATGCAGGAGGGGTTCGCCACCGGGAATAGAAACAACCGGTGCGCCGCATTCTTCCACAGCCGCAAAACACTGTTCGGGTGTGAGATTTTGCTTGAGGATCTCTACTGGATGTTGGATTTTACCGCAACCAGTACAAGCTAGGTTACACCGGAACAGCGGTTCTAACATCAATACGAGGGGGAAGCGTTTCCTCCCTAATAAGCGTTGTGTAACTAAATATTTACCTATATCTATTGCTTGTTGTAAATTAATTGCCATGAAACTAACACTCCTCAATTTGGTCATTGGTCATTGGTCATTAGTCATTGGTCATTGGTAATTAATTTCTGTCACCTGTCACCTGTAACCTGTCACCTGTAACCTGTCACCTGTCACCTGTCACCTGTCACCTGTAACCTGTAACCTGTAACCTGTCACCTATTCACATAACCATTAGACACAAACCAATCTACAGCATCCTTGAGGGCTACATTCAGGGGTGACTGAGGTAAACCTAATTCGCGGATAGCCTTAGAAGCATCATAATACATTGGTTGCTGTGCCATGCGGACTCCATCTATGGGAACTGTGGGAGTTTTCCCTAGTGGTGCGAGGATTTTTTCTTCTACCCAAGCTACTGTAAGGGGTATCCAAGCTGGGATGGATGTTTGTGGTGCTGGTAAATTGGTGATTTGGGAGAGTTGTTCTAGGAGTTGTTTGAGGCTAAGATTTTGATGACCGAGAATATAGCGATCGCCTGATTTGCCTTTTTCTAAAGCTAATAGGTGTCCCTTGGCTACATCGCGCACATCAATAAAATTTAACCCCGTATCCACATAAGCGGGCATTTCTCTCCGCAAAAACCGCAGAATAATGTCCCCTGTAGGCGTAGGTTTAATATCTAAGGGTCCAATGGGACTGCTAGGATTAACGATCACAATATCTTGACCTTGGTTCACCGCAGATATTGCCACTTGTTCAGCTAGGAATTTAGATTTTTTATAATCCCCCACTAATTTTTCTACGGGACTTTGGTAAGTTTCATCTACAACTTGTCCCAATTTACCCACACCAATAGCGGCAACGGAACTAGTATAAACTGTACGTTCAATTCCCGCTTTTTCGGCTGCGGCTAAAATATTGCGCGTTCCTTCTACATTGTTAATATAAAGCAAGTCTCGGTCTTTTTGCCACAGGGAATAATGGGCGGCGACATGAAACAGATATTCACAACCCTGCATCTGTTCCCAAATATTCGGGTTATTCAAATCACCTTTGACAATATCTACAGCCAAACCCTGTAAATTACTCAGGTTACTATCAGGACGTACCAAGGCTGTCACTTGGTATCCTTCCTGTAAAAGCGATCGCACCACATGAGAACCAATAAACCCTGTACCACCAGTCACAAAAGCCCGCATTTGATCACCTCACACTTCTCAATATTTAATTATCTATGTATCTGGGTGGGTTGCCTCAGTTTTTTGTTTTTCATCTTTGTTTAATGATATAATATCAGGTATAATTATCCAAACAAGATAGTTATATACACGAACATTTATATTACTTGTAATTATGCCCCTGCAAGAAGAAATTGACAAAATAAGGCAAGAGATTCAGACAGATGGTTACTCAATGTCTATTGGCGAATGGATGAGTCTTTATCAGAGTAATGAGATTGATATTAATCCAGATTTTCAAAGATTTTTTCGCTGGTCAAAACATCAAAAATCAGCTTTTATCGAATCAATTTTATTAGGCATACCAATTCCCCCAATCTTTGTTATTCAAAGAAATGATGGTGTTTGGGATGTTGTAGATGGTGTTCAAAGACTATCAACAATATATGAATTTACGGATCTTCTTAAAAAAAATGAACAAGAAGAAAATACAGAGCCAGTCGCTCTACAAAAAACTACATATTTACCTTCTTTAGAAGGTAAAAAATGGGATGACCCAAATGACACTATAAACTCCTTAACTCAAACACAACGTTTATTAATTAGGCGAGCAATAATTCCTGTCAGTATTGTCAAAAAAGAAAGCGATGAAATGATTAAATATGAGCTATTTCAGAGACTCCATACAGGAGGATCTATTGCCACACTTCAAGAAGTAAGAAATCGTATCCTTTTAATGTTAAATAGAAATTTATATGAATTGATGAGATCACTTGCCGACTATGAACCCTTCAAAAACTGTATTTCTTTGAGTGATAGGTTTCAGGAAGAACGGTATGATATGGAGTTAGTATTGCGGTTTATTCTGCTATTTGATAAACCTGAGGAAGATATTAGAAAATTGGGTGACGATGTTAGTGTTTTTCTCACAGAAGAAATGCGTAAAATGGCTCTTGAGCAAGAATTAGATTATAGCCATATAGAAATGGCATTTAAGAGAACCTTTGATATCCTGAATCAAACTACAGGAGATAATAGTTTCAAAAGATATAAATCTGAACAAGATAGATTTCTGGGCGGTTTTCTATTATCTGCATTTGAAGTGATAGCATTAGGGATAGGATATAATTATCAAAATATCCCAGCAACAAACACAATATCTGATTCAATCAAAACTATTTGGTCAGATTCAACTTATAAAAAGTGGTCTGGTGCAGGTGTGAATGCTGTCAGACGTTTACCCTATCTTATTCCACTGGGTAGAGAAGTATTTTCTCCTGGTCAAGGAGTATTTTCTCCTTTATGAGCATCCAAACTCCTGAAGACTTAAATAAGACTCTGGCAACTGATATTGCTTGGAGAAAAAAGGAACTTTCAGAAATAAAAACCTTGATAGAATTAAAAAATGTTTCTCCTCAAAGGCATAATGTATGTATTCGTAGTGGAATATGTATTTTGTATGCTCATTGGGAGGGTTTTGTTAAATTAGCAGGAAACTCTTATGTGGAATATATTAGAACCAAAAGACTACGATATGGACAACTTTCTAGTAATTTTTTAGCTTTGGCAATGAAAGAAAAACTCAAACAAGCGAAAGAGACAAATAAAGCATCATTATATATACCTGTTTGTGATTTTTTTCTTTTTCAGTTAGATGAAAGATGTTCTTTACCCAAAAATCCAATTTCTACTGCATCTAATCTGTCTTCGGAAATTTTAAAAGAAATAACTCATACCCTGGGAATAGACTTTTCCCTTGACTCCACTAAATCTAAACTCATAGATGAAAAACTTTTAAAGACAAGAAACGAAATTGCACATGGTGAAGATTCTTTGACAATTGATAGAAAACAATATATAGAATTACAGACAATGGTTATGGAGATGCTAGAAGAATTTCGTAATCGGATAGAAAATGCTGCTATTAATCAAGATTTTCTTTTGAAAAACTAGTACCACAAGGCGTTCGTCAAAAGTCAAAAGTCAAAACGAATATACAATGAGCTTTCCAGTAGTTTGGAATGGTCTATTTATTTCCGCCGACCTGTACTAGTAACCCGTTATCCATACACCATTATATGTCATGATCTTGTTTTTATT
>NZ_JADEWA010000152.1:0-11106 GCF_015207865.1 Dolichospermum sp. LEGE 00246 | reverse complement strand
ATTTTATATTGTAAAATCAAAATAATAACTAAAAAAGTGGGGAATTATGTCGGAGTTACGGGAAAAATTACAGCAAAATCTTGATGAAGCCGAATGGGAGTGGTTAATTCCCCATGTCCAAAAAGATGCGGTGATTTTGGTAGCGGAGAATTTGGATTTATTAGATGTGGGAGAAGCGATCGCTGGTGATAATATTCTTTCAGTGCAACATTGGATAGATGAACAATTATTAGCCAAACCGACAATAGATCAGGTGGGAGAATGGAATCTCAACCGGGAGAAGCGATTTAATGCTCTGATTGTTGAACCTTATGTCATCATCAAAGAAATCATTGCTGCCTAAAATGCTGTCATTTTGAGAGTTTACAGCAATTCTCATGCAAGTGAGGTACAAGAAGTCAGAATTAAACGCAGATGAACGCAGATGAACGCAGATAATTTTGTACCTCATTAGACTAGGAAATGGAATAACTTATTTTATTTACCAATACAGAATCTACTGAAAATCCGATCTAAAACTGATTCTGTGACTTCTTCTCCGGTGATTTCTCCTAATGCTTGAATTGCTCCTCTTAAATCAATTGTCCAAAAATCTAAGGGTAATTTATCGGTGATTGTCATTTGCACTTGTGCTAAGTCAATCTTTGCTTTTGTTAAAGCTGCTGCTTGTCGTTGATTAATTGCTAAATCTAGATCAGCGGCTTGAACTTTTCCTTGTTGAACTGTTTCTAAAATCGCTGTTTCTAAATTATCAATTCCTTGATTTATGGCTGCGGCTGTGACGATTTTGGATTTTGGATTTTGGATTTTGGATTGTAAAGTTTCTTGTTCTGCTGTTGAAATTAGGTCAATTTTATTAATGACTAAAATTACCGGACGGTGTTTTACTTGTTCATAAATTTCTTGATCTGCGGGTGTCCAACCTGCGGCTGCATCTATGGTAAATAATACCAAATCAGCGTCATTAGCGGCACGATGCGATCGCTCTACACCGATTTTTTCAACTTGATCTGCTGTTTCCCGAATCCCCGCTGTATCTAACACTTGGACAGGAATTCCGCCCACAACTAACTGTGATTCTATCACATCGCGGGTTGTTCCTGGTAAGTCGGTGACAATGGCGCGATCGCTCTGACTCCAAGCATTTAATAAACTCGATTTTCCCACGTTTGGTCGCCCAACTATCGCCACTTTTAAACCAGTTCGCAGTAATTCACCTTTGTCTTTTGTGGCTAATAATTTGCTAATTTCCGCTGTCACTTGCTTAATATCTGCAATAATTCTCTGCTGATCTAAAGGTGGTAAATCCTCCTCAAAATCAATTCTGGCTTCGATTTCTGCCAAAATATCTAAACAATTAGCCCGTAATTTGCGGATAGGTTGGGCTAATTTACCTTGTAATCCAGCTAGAGCCGTTTGAGCAGCTTGAGGTGATTTTGCTCCCACTAAATCGGCGATACTTTCCGCTTGGGTTAAGTCTAATCTACCATTTAAAAACGCTCTTAATGTAAATTCTCCCGGTTGAGCTAATCTTGCGCCATTTTCCAAACATAGTTGTAATACTTGTTGTACCGCCATAATTCCCCCATGACAATGGAATTCTACCACATCTTCACGGGTAAAAGAACGGGGGGCTTTCATTATTAATAATAAAGCCTCATCAATAATTTGCTTAGTTTGGGGTTGACGAATATAACCATAAAGAATCTGATGACTTGACCAAACTTGTCGCCCTGGGGCGTAAAATAGATTGTGAGCGATCGCCATTGCCAGATCACCGGAAACCCGGACAATACCCACACTACCCTGTTGAGGAACAACAGCAGTAGCGATCGCCGCAATAGTTCCAGTGTTAGCTAATAATTCCGACATGAACAGTTTTTCTACAAATTCAAAAACAGGCGATAAAGTGTAATATTAAACCACTACAATCCCATAGTATCGCAAAGTGGCATCAAAAATTAAAAATTATGTTGATTGAACTAAAAAAAGCAATTGCTCATTTAAATATCCCCGCAGATTGGGTAGGAATCAGAGCCGTAAAAACAACTTCTACAGATCATTCTGTCCGTGATGGTTTACCCCAAAGCAACGGTAAATCATTGAATATGGGAGCAATGATCGAAGTCATCGTTAATGGTTGTTTAGGTTATGCCGCTACCAACTCCTTACATATCTCCAGTTTACAAAATGCTGCGGAAATCGCCTATAAACAAGCAATTGCAGCTAGTAAATGGTGGATATATCCAATTAGTGAAAATACCCGTCCTCAAGTCATTGGTGAATATAAATCACCATGTTTAGAACCATTTAACGCTATTACTCCCGGAGAAATCAACGATTTACTCGTTCAGATTTGTCAGCAACTCAAAATTAGCGATAAAATCGTGCAAACCACAGCTACAGTCGGCACAGATCAAAAAGAAACTTGGTTTGTCAGTAGCAATGGTTCAGAAGTATATCAAAATATTTTATCTCTTAGTCATCATTTTGGGGCGATCGCTCAAGACGGTGCAATCGTCCAACAACGTAGCAACAACGGCGCTCACGCCAACTCTTATCAAGGAGGTTGGGAACTGTTTAAACACGATAACTTATGGCATCAAGTTCAAAAAGTTGGTGAACAAACATTAGAATTATTAACAGCAGAAGAATGTCCAAATACCCAGACCAACCTAGTTTTAGCACCAGATCAAATGATGCTACAAATTCATGAAAGTATCGGACATCCTTTAGAAATTGACCGCATTTTAGGAGATGAACGCAACTATGCTGGTGGTAGCTTTGTTACCAAAGATGATTTTGGTAAATTAGAATATGGTTCACCCCTGATGAATATCACCTTTGATCCTACAGTAACAGGTGAATTTGCCAGTTATGGTTTTGATGATACTGGTGCAGTAGCCAGCAAAGAATATGTAATTAAAAAAGGCATTTTACAACGGGGTTTAGGCAGTTTAGAAAGTCAAGCTAGAGCAGATTTACCCGGTGTTGCTTGTGCGCGAGCTTGTTCTTGGAATCGTCCCCCCATAGACAGAATGGCTAACTTGAATTTAGAACCAGGAAACGCCAGCTTTGAAGAAATCATCTCAGGAATAGAACATGGAATTTACATGGAATCTAACCGTTCTTGGTCAATAGATGATCAACGTTATAAATTTCAATTTGGTTGTGAATATGCCAAATTAATTGAAAACGGCAAACTGACTAACACCCTGCGTAATCCTAACTATCGTGCCACCACACCAGAATTTTGGCATAGTTTAATTCAAGTTGGAAATAACACTAATTGGCAAATTTACGGCACACCTTTCTGCGGTAAAGGAGAACCAAATCAAGCCATTTCCGTAGGACATGGTTCACCGGTTTGTGCATTTGCAAACGTCGAAGTTTTTGGTGGTGGTTAATGAATTTTCTGATTTAGGTTGTGGTGAGTTAAAGTAGGTTGGGTTAAGCGACAGCGCAACCCAACAAAAAGATATAATGAAGATGTCTGAATCAGGATATCCAGGATTTAAGGATTTACAGAATGAAGAGATTAAATATTTATTGTCTGAATCAGGATACCCAGGATTTAAGGATTTACAGGATGAAGAGATTAAATATTTTTAATGATCACCAAATTCTATTAATCTACCAATTCTGTCAATGATGATAACAAAGCCTGATAGCGTGGCGTATCCCAGGATATATGGAATTCAATTGCTTTCTGAATGAACTATCTTTGAGAAACACACAATTATTTAATTATTCAACTCATCAAAATCCAAATCCATACAAAAGTCCTGTAAATCCTTTAATCCTGGACATCCTGATTCAGACAAAATTATTTAATTATTCAACTCATCAAAATCCAAATCTAAACAAAAATCCTGTAAATCCTTTAATCCTGGACATCCTGATTCAGACAAAATTATTTAATTATTCAACTAATCAAAATCCAAATCCATACAAAAATCCTGTAAATCCTTTAATCCTGGACATCCTGATTCAGACAAAATATATTGACAAACATAACCAAATTAAATTAACCTTGCTAAAAATATACATTCCCTTGCATGAGAAATATCAAATTATCATCCAACCAGTCATGTAGGTTGGGTTAAGCGACAGCGCAACCCAACAAAAGAATCATAAATGTTGGGTTTTCTCAACCCAACCTACGTAATGCTATAATCAACAAATAACTACTTGGTATCATATCATGATGATCACTCAAGAATTAGAATGCAAACAAAACATCTCCCAAGATGTAATATTTCCGCCAAGTGATTTATATAGTGATGAACCGACAGTGGAAACAGAACTACATCTAAGACAAATAATTCTACTTTTCAAATGTCTAGAATGGTTATGGAAAGATAGAAATGATTTCTATGCTGCGGGAAATCTCACCATTTACTATAGTCCTAATCAGAAAAAATCTGAATATTTCCGAGGTCCTGATTTCTTTGTCGTCTTGGGAACAGAACGCAAAACCCGTAAAAGTTGGGTAGTTTGGGAAGAAGATGGTAAATATCCTAATTTCATTTTAGAACTTCTCTCACCAACTACAGCAAATACAGATAGAGAATATAAAAAAGAACTTTATCAAAATACTTTCCGCACACCGGATTATTTTTGGTTCGACCCTTATACACTAGAATTTGCAGGTTTTCATTTAGTAGACGGAGAATATCAACCTTTAGAACAAAATCAGCAAGGACATTTGTGGAGTCGTCAGCTAGGTTTATATTTAGGAATTTATCAAGGACTATTACGGTATTTTACCCCAGCAGGAGAGCTAGTTCCCACACCTGAAGAAACCGCAGAACAGGAAACTAAAAGAGCAGAAAAAGAAGCGAGAAAATCAGAACGTTTAGCAGCAAAACTGCGGGAATTAAATATAGATCCTGATACAATTTAATCCAGTTGCTAATTTACTCTGTTGCTTAACCTGGGAGGTTGTTTTAAAAGTCTAGATTCATAATTTAAGCAGAATACTACCGAATTTATACAACAGATTAAACAAACAAAACACCCTTTAGTCATGTAGGTTCGCTTGCGCTGTCGCTTAACCCAAGAAAAGAATAATATAATGTTGGGTTTTCTCAACCCAACCTACGTAATGCTATAATCAATAAATAACTACTTGGTATCATATCATGATGATTACTCAAGAATTAGAATGCAAAGAAAACATCTCCCCAGATGTAATATTTCCTCCTAGTGATTTATATAGTGATGAACCTCCCGTGGAAACAGAACTACATCTACGACAAATAATTTTACTTTTCAAATGTTTGGAATGGTTGTGGAAAGATAGATATGATTTCTATGCTGCGGGAAATTTGAGTATTTACTATAGTCCTAATCAGAAAAAATCAGAATATTTCCGGGGTCCTGATTTTTTCGTCGTCTTGGAAACTGAACGCAAAACTCGGAAAAGTTGGGTAGTGTGGGAAGAAGATGGTAAATATCCTAATTTCATCTTAGAAATTCTTTCACCCAGTACAGCCAATACTGATAGAGAATACAAAAAAGAACTTTATCAAAATACTTTCCGCACACCGGATTACCTTTGGTTTGACCCTTATACATTAGAATTTGCGGGTTTTCATTTAGTAGATAATAAATATCAACCTTTAGAACCCAATGAAAAAGGACATTTATGGAGTCAACAGTTAGGTTTATACTTAGGAATTAACCAAGGACTGTTAAGGTATTTTACCCCAGCAGGAGAGTTAGTTCCTACACCGGAAGAAACCGCAGAAGAGGAGACTAAAAAAACAGCAATACAAATGCAAAGAGCCGAAATAGAAGCCCAAAGAGCAAAAATAGAAACCCAAAGAGCCGAATGGGAAGCTAGAAGAGCAGAACGTTTAGCCGCAAAATTGCGAGAATTAAATATTGATCCAGATACAATTTAAACCATGAAACTTGAAGAATTATCAACTTTAGAAAAAACTTTTAATCAACTCATCGAAACTCTGCTAATTGAAAAGGCAGAAAATGAACATTTTACCGTTAGACTTAGCAGCGAAAGCAGTCAATTTACCCGCTTTAATTCTGCAAAAGTGAGACAAACAGGTTGTGTTCATGATGGTTCGATTCAATTGACCTTAATGGCTAATCAACGCACTAGTTCCCGTCAGTTTCCCTTGACTGGAAATTGGGACGTAGATTGGGAATTAGCCTCCACCGCTTTACAAGAATTACGTGATGAATTACCATTATTACCAATTGATCCTTATTTAGTTTTACCATCAGGAAATCATAGCAGTCGAGAAATTAATACTGGTAAATTACTCACTCCAGAAATATTAGTTCCCAGTATCCTGGAAACAGTGACTAATTTAGATTTTACAGGGATGTATGCTGGAGGAGTTGTTATCAGAGGTTATGGTGATTCTAGCGGAAAAAAACACTGGTTTGTGACTGATTCATTTAACTTAGATTATTCCTTATTTATGGCATCAGGACAAGCTGTAAAAGGAACTTTTGCCGGAAGTGAATGGAATGAATCTGCTTATTTAGCTAAAATACATGATGGGAAACAGCAAATAGAAATGCTATCTCGTCCAGTTAAAGAATTACCCAAAGGACAATATAAAACTTATTTTGCTCCGGCTGCGGTGGCTGAATTATTGGGTATGCTTTCCTGGGGCGCTATCAGTGAAGCCGATATTCAACAAGGTAATAGTGCTTTAGCCGCTTTATCACGTCAAGAAAAACAACTTTCTCAAAAGTTCACCTTAAAAGAAAATTTTCAAAGTGGTTTAGTTCCCAGATTTAATAATTTGGGAGAAATGGCTGCACCAGAATTAGCATTAATTGAAAACGGCATTTTAATTAATAGCTTAGTTAATTCTCGCACCGCGAAGGAATATAATAAACCCGCTAATGGTGCGAATGGTTCAGAAACCTTACGTTCTCCAGAAATCAGCCTTGGTAATTTGGCTTTTGAGGATATTTTACCCAGTTTAGATACAGGACTATATGTTTCTAATTTACATTATTTGAACTGGAGCGATCGCCCATCTGGGAGAATTACAGGAATGACTCGTTATGCGTGCTTTTGGGTAGAAAACGGTGAAATCATTGCTCCCATTGCTAACCTGCGCTTTGATGAAAGTCTTTATCGTTTTTGGGGTGCAGAAAATCTCATTGATTTAACCAACTTCCAAGAATTTATTCCCGAAGTGGGAACTTACGGAAGCCGACAATTAGGAGGAAGTTTAGTTCCCGGTATGTTGGTGAACAATTTCACCTATACGTTATAAACCTTCAACATTTTACCGCTTATTGGGTAGTTGGTAGCGATAGCGTCTCGTATCCCTTACGGGACTGATAGCTTGCGTGGCGACGCAGGAGCCATAGGAATAAAGATAGCACGACCTAGCGATCGCACACCATCTAATTTTGAGAATGTGATATTGTCAGTAATTGGACAAAAATATTTACAGTCATTGCGAGCGAAGGGAAGCAATCACAACCCTTGCGATTGCTTCATTTCACTTTGTTCCATATGGATAACGCCACGCTTCGCTCATGGGATAACATTGTGTAATTAATCCTGTCTCACTACTTATATTAAATATGTCTTAGCTCATGCAGAATATGACAAAGACTACTGGAAAAATGACCCTTACTTTTGATTCAGAAGTTTACAGCAAATTACTTTCTCAGTCTCAACCGCGAGTTATTAAAACTGAGGAAGAAAATGATCGGCTTTTGGCAGTTGTGGAAGATTTGCTTTCTCGTTCTCATCTGACAGCAGAAGAAAATGCTTTGTTGGAATTATTGGTAAGGCTAATTGAAGATTTTGAAAGTCAGCATTATCAGCTAAATGTTTCTACCCCTCGTTCGAGAATTTTACATTTATTGGAAGCGCGGGATTTAGAAATAGGTGATTTAGTTCCTGTTTTGGGTTCGAGTGAGTTAGTTTCTCAGGTGATTAATGGTGAGGTGGGAGTGACGCGAGAACAAGCTGAGATGTTAGGGAAGTTTTTTCACGTTGATAGAAGTTTGTTTTTTGGTTAATTATTGGATTTACTGTTATTGATGACTTTGTTCTAATCAAAATCAAAATCTGATTCAGGGATAAGATATCCTGAAAAATTTGGATCGTTTTCCAGAGTAAACTTTTCGTAAATGCGTATTAAAACCTGAGTTTCTAAGTAAGCTCTTTGCTTGGATTCATCATCTTTAGCTACAACAAAATCAGGAGGCTGTTGCAGTGATTTATTCATCAGCATTTCATCTTCCGCAAATGCGCTTATATGAAAAGCAAAATGTTGTTCTATCTGATAGGGTTCATCTGCTGTCACTGGTTTATATTGAATGAGCTTGCCTAAGTGATTTTTGTCAATAACAAGAGTAGCTTGGTTTGGAAGACCCTCTTCTGTAGGTATTTGACAAAAGTAATTGAAGGCTGGGATTTTATAGTTTCCATAAATATATGAACCCAAAAATCCTGGAATATTTAGGTCTGATTCTCCATCAATTCCTTTGGCTTTGAAACGATCAGAATTATATAAAAAGTCATTAAATCTAGCATTAACTCCAATGATGATAAAATTATCTAGATTATCCTTCAAATTTTCAATGATATTGTCTAAAGTAAGATTCTCACTTAGGTTACAAGCTTTCAAAATTCTGACTATCAATTCTGAATCTTCACTGCGTGCGAAATTTTGTCCATAATCAAATCCTGTATCACCATAGTCTACATACCATTCTTCAAAAAATATTGCCTTTTTATATAGTTCACTTAAACCAAATAAATTAATATTTATATCCCCTACTTCATGAGTTTTGTCATCATATAACCCAAAATTCTTAAATAGATATCTCACTGATGCTTGTTCATTATAGCCTTTAAAGAATTCCGACTTAAACTGTTCTACTTTTGTCTTACTAATCTTTCGGCTACGTAATTGTTTATCTAACTGTTCATCAGCTTTAGGTTTTAAACTTTCAAGAAAAATAATCAGTCCATCCTCAATAGCATCATTCAGTTGATTTGTATCAAAACCTAGAATTTGAAGTGAGTCTGATAGGTTAGTAAGTTCTCTCGCAATAGGAATCAGGCGATTTACATTGTATGAAATGTCACTTAAAACACGAGAATTAATATTATCTGGTATCTGAAAAGTGCTAACAAGATTTTGTCTAGCTTGATTAGTTATAACTTGTGAGTTTAAAAATTCACGCAATAACAAGATTAAGAAATATTGGTCAAAATACCGACGACTTCCATGATGATTATCCCACAATATTGCAGAACCAAAAGTATTTTGAAAATAGAAATTGAACAGACCAAGTAAAGACACTGGCACAATATCATGTCCTAGCCACATTGCATCTGCATCATTTGGTTGCCTAAATGTCCATAATTTATAAATATAATCATAGCGATTCTTGAAAATACAGTAAGCACCAATGTCAAACATTAAATAAATCAAGTTATTGAATTTGAAGCGAAATACTAGGTTAGTATGAACTTCTTCTAACTGGTTCTGAATTTCCTCCTGATTAACAGAGCTAAAACATCGAAAGATAATATCTTGAAGTTCTTTAAATAGTTCTAAGCACTGATTTACTTGCTCTTGTGTCCGCAATTCACTCGCTAAAAAATTTAGTTTATTAAGTTTTTTACCAAGCTGCTCATTTTGATTTGCTTCATTATAGGATTTATATCCTATTTGCCATAAAAAGCTTTGGAGTTCTTCAACCATATATTTATCGTTATGTTTGATATCTCCAGAATCATGCAGTGTAGAAACTAATTGCTCAAATACTTGAGTTTTACCACTAGAAATAATTTCATGAATACTAGAGACAAAATAACTACCAAATTCGCCTAGATATCCAAGCTTAAATGAGTTTTTAAATACAACACTCGTGTACCAAGTAACAGATAGTGTATAAGAAAATTCGTCCTGAATTTGTTGGTTAGTGTAGCGTAGGTCAGCTATAACTCGAATTAGTGTTTTTATTGACTGGTCATGATTTATCGCTTGAGATAAGTTACTCAAAAGCCAAATTAAATTGTATAGTGATAACCGAGCAATTTCAAGATTTTTAACCTCCAATGCAACTTCATGTAAGCGGAGGAATTGATTGACTATTGCCATTAGTGCAACTAGATATTTTTTTGGGAAAAATTGTAATTGAGATGATGCTTCAAGCTGATTTGCCTCATGCAACTGAAGTAGTTCATGAGAATACAGCAATTTTGAAAATTTTCCAGGTTGGCTATTTTGCAGAGCAAAAAACTTTTCGGATATATCCTGAATTTGTTTCAGACCTTCAATAATATACTGGTTATTTTTGCGGTTTTTAGTCTCAAATACTAAAATATCACCAATCCCTTCTAGGGCGCTAATGAATTCCTCTTGAGATTTTTGTAATCTCTTATCACTCATCTGTTGGTTGCTGGTTACACGACGTAAAACTTGAGTTAGATCATTGAATAGCCTATCCAATAAAAACTTAGTCTTAGTTGCATACTGTCGGAGCGTGTCAAAAAAAGCAAATAGTAAAACATTGGTTGCCATGAAAAGCAGGAATATTAGCCAAGCAAGGATCTTCCAACCAGAATCTACCTTCGAGTCCACAAAAAACTTCAATGTAACTCCTGACAGCGCATTAACAATTACCAATAACAGCAGGACTTTTAGCTGCCACTGTCTATTAAACTCTTTAGTAATCACCCCTGATTGGTAGCGTTCAGAGATTCGAGAAATGATTTCTAGGCTAAGAGGTATTGCAATGGCAATAATCGCTGCTTGATAAGCAATCACATCAGACGCAAAGCCAAGACTGGGTGAGAAACTAATGAAGAATGAAAAGACCTGCATTAACCAGTGTTTAAGTTTAGTAAACCCCCAGTCATGAGAAATACCTTCATGAATCCTAAGTAACCCAAGTCCATAAGAAATTACCATACTCAAAATTAAATACCCCATGAATAAGAGGGGTTGCTTATTTTCTTGTATTCTCTGAGTCCAATAATCAAGTGTTTGCTTAGTCCAGCGTCTTATGATGTTCATGTGTCAATTTTCCTATTACAAACAATAAAGCTATTAAAAAAATGGTTTGGTTACGCAAACTCTTTAAGTA
>NZ_JADEWA010000151.1:0-11151 GCF_015207865.1 Dolichospermum sp. LEGE 00246 | reverse complement strand
ACAGAGGTAGGGGAGGTGGGGGAGGGAAGAACAGAAGTTTTTTCCGATCATTGCCCGTCAAAATAAATTTGACGAACTACTGGTCACTGAGCGAAGTCGAAGTGCTGACCTCTGACTTCTGACCGGGAATTTTGGATTTTAGATGAAAAAAATTTGGTACAAATCCCCGTCCCTGAGGACGGAAAAATCCTCGCTGCGCTGCTTAGGCTTCGCTAACGTTAATCCCAAATTTTCAAGCTCTACACTTGAGGGCGGAATCAATCCAAAATCCCAAATCGAGTAATTCCTGACTCCTACCCCATATCATTAAAGTTTATTTTTAGCAATCTGTCCTACTCCTTAAGAGATATGGTAAACTCAATAGGACAATCATTTACCAAAGGGAGTAGCACAAAAATCACACCCGATTATAACCAAAGGTAGAGACAGGTTGTTATTTAGCTCGGAAACTACTAGTAAATTCTAAAACTTGATTTTACAGATTTATCCACTAATGGCTAGATTTGTATTCCCAGTGAACAACGTCTAAAAAATTGGATAAAAATAAATTACCCTTGTGGTTACAAATAGATAGCTAAACTCAAGCTATCAGATCAAAATCCTGACAAAAAATCGTAAAAATACCTTACAAAATCAGCATATTTCCAATTTTTTGGCGTAGGATCTAATTAAGTTTTTAGCTGCTGGGGGGTCTCACCCAAGGTGAAAATATTAACTTATAAGTTAATACAGAAGAGGGAAGTGATACTTCATTAAGCGTGAATCATCATCTACAATTCTCATCGCAAAGAGATTAATACAGCAGTTATGCTCCAAGACACACAGACCATCCGCTGTTACCAAAGACTTACCGACGCCTTCGTCGAATTATGGAATCGCGGTTATCGTATGAATGATATGCGGATGTATTTGGATGGATACCTAGCCGCACTTCGACATAGTAACATTATCGAACCATATTGGATTCATCGCTTAGAAGAAGAAGCCAGCCGTTATCTGCATGATGTATCTAACTTCGCAATGGTTCAACCAGAACCCGAAAAACAACATGGCTACTATTAAAGGTACTATCCGATTTTGCTAACTAGCCTACTACCGCCGATGATCATAGCACGATTTTTGCCTTGGTCGATGGGGTATAGGGGATTAAATTTGGGAAATACTGCAATTAATATGAAATCAAGCCCCCTTAGTTGTACATCACTAAGGGGAATTTTTTTGTTTATTTGTCAATTTAGAAGATTATTAACCATACATTAAGTAGGTTGGCGTTGAAAATTGTCGTTATGGCAAGGCAAAAGGCACTCATGCAAGAGGCAAGAGTGAAGAGGGTTTGGGCGATTTTACATTTCTTTACACAGTTTGGTTTTATTGTGTTCACCTACTTACAGTCATTGGGAGGGAAGGGAAGCAATCACAACCCTGGCGATTGTTTCATTTCACTTCGTTCCATATGGCTAACGCCACGCAACGCTCATGCCATGACATTGTGTAATCAATTCTGTCCCACTACTTATATGAGCATTAATAGACTACACTTTACGAATATTCTTGAGTAAAATTGACATTGAATAGGTTGAAACTTAGGGTAAATATGTTGCAAATTCTTGACTCTACTTTAAGAGAAGGAGAACAAACTCCTGGAGTTTATTTTTCTCCAGACAAAAAAATGATAATTGCCCAGTTTTTAGATCAGATAGGAGTTGATATTATTGAAGTGGGTAATCCCGCAGTAGATCGAGAAATAGCTTTAGCTATCACGCGCATTTCTCAAGCAGGACTTAAGGCGAAAATAGGCGCTCATTCCCTTTGTAAAATAGATCATGTGCAAAAAGCTTTAGATTGTGGTATTGATTTTTTAGGGATATTTTTTAGTGTTTCTAAAAAGCGATTAGAACAAGATTATAATATTGATTTAGATGTAGCAATTGAAAAGATTATTGAAGTAGTTACTTTTGCCAAAGAACAGAAGCATGACTTATTAATTAGATATACAGCAGAAGATACAGTGCGATCGCCTATAGAAAATGTCATTGCCGCAGCCACTGCCGCAGTCAAAGCAGGAGTGAATATCATTAGTATAGCAGATACAACTGGCTACTCCACACCTTTCCATCCCCAGCGTAGTATGTATTTTTATGTCAAAACCCTAAAAGAAGAATTAGGAAATCGTGGTTTATATCCACAGATAGAGGTGCATTGTCATAATGATAAAGGTTTAGCTTTAGCCAATGCCTTAGATGCCTATAGAGGAGGCGCAGACATTATTGATGTAGCCACAATGGGATTAGGAGAAAGAGCAGGAATTGTTGATTTAGCTGAACTATTAATCAATTTAATAGATATGGGTGAAAAAGAAAAAAAATGGCAACTCAACTGTCTAGAAGAGTTATATAAATTCGTGAGTCAGCATTCTCATATTCCCATTCCTCCCCATCAAGCTATCACCGGAAAAAATGCCTTTACCCACTATGCTGGAGTTCATGTTAAAGCTGTAGCCAAAAATGAGGAACTTTATCAAAGTTTAAATCCGCATATTCTTGGCAAAAAAAGCAGCTTGGCATTAGGGATGCAATCAGGATATACTGCTGTACAACTGGCTTTGAAGCAAATTGGTCAAGGAGAACTAGCTGAAAATAAAGACCTTGTAGATAAAATTCTCCAAGAGATTAAAGTAATTGCCAAAAGAGGAACTCCCATTGATATCGAAGCAGAACTACCGAAAATTATAGAAAAATTTAGTGTAGCAACACATCCATTTGGGAACGATATTTGTAATTTGTCTGTTTGAGTTTAGGAATTAAGTTCACCCTTGCTTATTTTGTCTTAATTATTCCTGCTGCTTCTTTTCTCTTCTTTTTGACTCCTGATATATAATAATGTTAAAAACTCAAGAACCTGAATTTAATTGTCTCAGAACTGAAATCAACCCATCTACAAAATGGTGGACTATACTGAGCGTTAGTATTGGTGTATTTATCTTTTCCTTAGATGTTTATATAGTTAATCTAGCTCTACCAATAATGCTAGAATCACTACATACAACCTTTGCAAATAGTCAATGGGTAGTATTGAGTTACCTATTAGCAATATCTATTTTTGTTTTGAGTGCTTCTAAATTAGGCGATATATGGAGTAAAAAGAAATTGTACATTATCGGTATGATAGTGTTTACAATTAGTTCTTTGCTATGTGGACTTGCCCCAAATATAGGCTTTTTAATAGCTTTTCGTGCCATTCAAGGAGTAGGGGCTGCATTTATCTCAGGACTAGGAACAGCGATGATTGTAGAAGCTTTCCCAGTGGAAGAACGAGGGTTGGGTTTAGGTATTCGCGCTGGAGTATTTGGTTTAGGAATGATGTTAGGACCAACAATAGGAGGTTTATTAGTTAGTATCGGAGATTGGCCTTTAATTTTCTTTATTAATGTGCCAATTGGGATTATAGGGATTTTAATTATGGCTTATTTTGTCCCCCCTTCTGTTGTTAATGGAGAAAAACAACAGTTTGATATCATAGGAACTATAGTTATCACATTTATATTAACTTGCTTTATATTGGCAATAACCTTATTAGAAGAACAGAATCATGACTTAAATATCATTCTAGCTTTACTATTTTTATCTATGATTAGTTTAGCTTTTTTCATCTTCATAGAAATGCGGACTGTCACCCCTATTTTAGATTGGAAAATTTTTAAATCTTTAGACTTAAGCTTAGGTTTAGGATTGCGGTTTATAGGTAACTTCGTGATTGCCGGATCAATCTTTATCCTCCCTTTCTTTTTCAAACTAGTCAAACAATATCCTACTAGTAAAGCTGGTTTTCTATTAGCAATTCCACCGATTATCATTGTTTTAACCGCACCTATGGCTGGGACGCTTTCTGATAAATTTGGCTCACGGATTATTAGCATAACAGGATTATTATTAATGGCTATTGGCTGCTTTTTAATCAGCACATTTAACGCAGAATTAACGATAATCAATTATATAATTGCAATTATTCCCTATGGGTTGGGTATAGGAATGTTTCAATCTCCCAACAATAGCGCCATTATGGGAGCAGCACCACAAGATAGTTTAGGGATTGCTTCGGGTTTATTATCCTTGTCACGAATATTAGGACAAACTATAAGTGTGCCATTAGTGGGAGCTATATTTTCATTTGTGACTCTTAACAATACTCAACTAAACACAAATATTAATATCACTAATGCACCTGTTGCATCATTAATTTTAGGTACACAAGTTACTTTTCGCTTCATTACTATTCTTTTAGTTATTTCTACAGTATTTGCAATTTATTTATGGTGGATTGAACAAAAGCGAGTATCAATGAAAAAACTCATTTCTGATCTAGATAAGTAGGTGAACACAATAAAACCAAACTGTGTAAAGAAACGTAAAATCGCCCAAATCCTGTTCCCTTACCCCAACGACAATTTTCAACGCCAACCTACTTATTTAAGAAGTCACTAATCTGGATTGGATTTTAAATGGATGGTTTCCTCAGATAATTGACACAATTCTTCTAGGGATATCTTTTTGTCATTGTATAATTCTTCAATCTTCTTGGTAGCAGCTTCTAAAATTTCCTGACCACTTCTGATTTCGATGTTTAATTTATTTAGATTTTCATCAAAAACCACAAATAGCGATATATTTCTCCCAATAGTTTGTGTACTACCTTTCACCTTAAAATCAGTCACAAATTTACCTTCTGTGGGGACATGAAGAGGTAAATGGCAAGATTGAATAATGTCCTGCATCTCTGCAAGTTTTAGCCTGGAAATTGCGGTAATTTTCGCTTCTATATTCACAAATTCTGCTAAGTCTGGTTGCTTAATTACAATATCTTCTAATGACTCATATTGAAATGTAATTTTCCCGGCTAAATTATCAGTAATTGCATAAATTTGCATAGAGTATGGAGGTTTAGGTACAGAACCCTGTGCATAGAATAAACTCCCCTCTGCTGTGACAGTAATTTGAGATGTATCTGCTAGAGTTTGTAAAGATTGCAGATTAGCAATAGTGCTTTTAACAAATACAGAATCTAGTCCTAAGATAGAGGCTAAATCATTAGCGGTAGGTGGGGGATTAAACTCCATACCAGCACGAATAATAAACTCTTCTAAGACGTTAAATTTGCGAGATTCTTTAATAGTTAATTCTAAGAAATTTTGAGTTACTGTATAGCCAAATTTACGCGCAGCTAAAACTAACAAACCAGAATTTTCAGTTTCAATTTTCTCAACTATATATTTTAGATTTTCATCAATCTGTTTAACTACAGAAGCAGGAAACATCAATAAAACCTCCATGATAATTAACAGTGTTGGCAACTTCAGAATACATATTACCCACTGTACCGGGTTTAGCGGTAAATAAATCGTGACAACCGACAATTACCAATAATTCCTGAGCGCGAGAAAAAGCCACGTTTACCCGTTCTGGTTTATTTGCAAATCCCACATCTCCTTGAGGATTATTCCGCACCATACTGACAATTACTACTGGTCTTTCCATACCTTGAAATCTATCAACTGTACCTGTTCTGATTTGTAAAGAAGGGAAAAGTTCAGATTGCAACCGTTCATCAATTTTTCGTAATTGAGCGCCATAAAATGTAATTACAGCTATTTCTTTTCTTGGTTCTCCATTTGCAACTTTATTCACCCAAACTTTCTCAAATTGATGACAGATACTTTCAATCACATCAATTTCTTTAGTATTCAAAAATGAAGTTCCACTTCGTTCTTCTTGAAATTCATTTTCTCTGGGCATTTTTACCCAACATAAATGATTGTCAGGTTGAATAATTTCCCCTGCTAAATTATGAGCGCGTTTTGTATCAGGTTCTAAAATCCCACATTCCAATTTACCATGATAAAATTGATTAATTGCGCCCATAATCATCGGGTGCATTCGATATTGAGTATTCAGCATTTTTTTAATGCTTTTATCGGCGGTTTCAAACTGACTTTTAAATAATGACTCTTCTAAAAATTGCAATTCTTCTCTGGTATTACCCATTGTTTTCGCCACTTCTTCCACAGTGCTAGTATCAAGCATAGGTGGTAATTGCCGATGATCTCCTACCATGACTAATTTTTTACCTTTCAAAGCCGGAATTAGCAATTCTGGAGGAGTGCATTTACTAACTTCATCAATAATCACAACATCAAAAGATTGAAATTCTTCTGAGAAATTATAATTTGCCGCTTGAACGCAAGTAATACCAACAACGTTAGCATTATCTAAATAGATTCCCCTTAAATCTTTACTATCTTGTTCTGAAGGTTTACGAAGTTTTGCAACCCAATCTTGCACAAAGTTTTGATATTTTTGCAGATAATTTTCTTCACTTTTTAGCTGTCGTTTCCATGACTTAAATTTATTTTGAATACTGCATAAAGAGTCTGAGTCAAATAAATTATCATTAGATAATTCTGGTTTGAGTTTATCTGGGATTGTTTGCCAAATTGACTGCCACCAATTCCGTTCGCTAATTAAACTATCTGATAACTGTAATTGTGATTTCTGTTCTAAATCAGCTATTTTTATGTGTAATTCTGCAATTTCTTGTTGATAAATATCAGCTTCTGCTTGCAAATTTATGAACTCCTGATTTAAAGAGTCTTTAATTGTTGCTAAAATAGTAAAAGGTGCTAATGAGGAAATCAGAGTTTCCATTTCATTGACGCGATTTTCCCAAAATTTGACTTGCTGGGAAAACTCCTGCGGTTGTTCCCAAATATTTGCTTGTCTAGTCAGATATTTTTCTGCTATAATCCTTAATGGCGCAGGGATATTTTGCTGTTTATGAAGTAATTGTAAGTTATGAATAACTTCTGCCAGGTTTAAATTAGCAGCTTCTTTGCTTTTTCTTACCTGAGATTTAGCTTCAGATATTTGTTCTGAAGAAATTGCATTTTGCGGAAGTTCTTGAAATTGCTGGTTTAAAATTTGTAATTGTTGTTCAGCTTCAGTTTTAACTCTTAAAACACATTGACGGGCATGAACTAAGATAATATCTAGTAATTCTTGGGTAATGCGGGTAAGAGTAGCTTCAACATTGTTCCATTCAAAGGAATTACTGTATGTTTTTTCCAATCTAATTAAAAAGACTTGAGTATTTTCAACTAGCAATTTTCGCTGTTTAGGATTGAGGAGTTGATAATTTTGGAGTTTTTGATAGGTTGTTTGCCATTGAATTTGATCGGGTTTTGATAATACTATCGGAATTTGACTAAAACTTTGCTGCAAAAAATAACTAAAATCATGTTTTTTACCTTTTCTATCTATAAAATTACCTTCTATTTCATAAGCTATGGCTTTTGTTAATACTCCCCAATCTGGTAAACTGATTTGATAGTTTTTAGGAACAATAGTTAATTTTAATGTCTTAGCAAACATCAATAGACCTAATGGTAAATCTACCATATTTTCTGTTAAAACTAAATTAGATTGTTGACATTCTTTTAAGACTTGATACAAGTTGTTGTTAGCTGTAGATTTCCATTCAACAACAGCTTCAATAATATAATCAATTTCCCGTTTGCGATTTTCCCAAATTTGGATTGTTGGCTGTAAATCGTTTTGGTTATTAAATTTTTGATAATCTGTTTCTAATTTCTCCAAGGATAAAGAATGCTGTTGGAAAATATAAACTAATTTTGCTACTTCGGAAATAGCTAAACCTACATCATTAGCATTTTTTAATCCTGGTTTAAATCTAGAAAGATGAGTTGTGATATTTTCCTGTAACCAAACTGCTAACCCAAATGCGCCAAAACCTGGACGGACAAAACCAAGTTCTTCAATAAATTTGATAGATTGACGCACATTTTCTCGAAAATCTTCTACTTGTTGGTTATTTTCTGTATAAGGTTTAATTTGTGGTAAAAAATTGTTAATTTCTGAAGATTCCCAGTCTATATTTGTGGAATTTTTGAGAATATTTTCTAAACCAGTAATTAAATATTCAATTTCTTTTTTCTTGACTAAAGTTTGCTGATATTCAAGCTGTTGATTTTGATAAGCTGCTTCTAAATTTTGTTTTTCGGTTTTGAGTTCATGCTGTTGCTGATTTATTTCTGCTTCTGCCAGAAAATAGTCTGTGAATCGTGGTAATAATAGTAATAATTGATTGATAATTCTGATATTTTCGTGACGTTGACTGAGATTATTTTCACAGTCAGTGGCGGTATTTTGTAGCCATGTACCAATTACTTGATCTTCTAAAAATGGCTGTCCTTCTTCGCCAACTTTTTCGGCTCGTCCCTTCCTAATAGCGCGAATAACGGGATTATGTACTAAGCGACTGAGGGCGTTATCAACGGCTAAATTGGCTTGAGAGGTAATTAATGTCCGTCCTCCACGCAAAGCTACCTGATAGCAAATTTCCGCAATTACGGTAGTTTTCCCTGTACCTGGTGGTCCTTGAATTAGCACTAAGTCCTCTGCGGACAGGACTTTTTCAACTGCGGCTTTTTGTCCAGCATTTGCGGAGGATAATAATAAGTCTTTTGAGTTAAGTTTAATCCTTTTGATAATTGGTCTGGCTTGGGAAGCGTCGAATAAAAAGTTACCTAAATAGGGATTTTGAGTGCGTCCTTGTCTTAATTGTTCTAGAGCTTTTTCTTTACGTTCGATTTGTTTGATGTCTCCAGCAGCATCAAAAAATAAGTAGCCTTTATTGGGAAGTTGATAATTACCTTTGGCTATATATTCGATTAGTTCTCGTTCTAGGCGAATATGAATAAGATTATGTTTTTGATCAATTTTTTCAATAGTTCCTAATTGACGACTGTGGCGACGATTTTTATCTGTCGGTACGGAATCGAGAAAGTTGACTTCCTGATTTTTGGCTTTTTTGACCCGTTCCCAGAAATTCTCCACACCTAAAATATTCTCTTCAGAACCGTTAAGCGTAGCTGAATTAACTTTAATCTCTAAAGCGATTTGTCGAGAATTTGAGCTATTGTTAGCAATCAGAAAAGATACACAAAATTGGCGTGATTTAGCAATACGTTCTTCTACTTTTAAAAAGGCTTTCCAGGCTTTAAGTTGATCTTCGGTGGGGACATGATTTCCACAAATTGGCATATTTTTTATTTTTGCCAATAATGGTTTAGGAATATCCAACCGATGTTGATGATTTGGGCTTAGTCGCAACCAATAGGGTAAGGCATAGCCATCAATATTTCCTCGCAATTCATGTAGTAAGTAAGCTGATAAAATTTTAAATCCGCCATGTCCATCTTGACGAATAGCAGCTTTAAATGCTAGGGTCTTTCCTAGCTGTTTCAGTTTTTTTGGGAGTTGAAAGTTATCTTGGTCTGTGGCTATAGTTAGTTCCCAAATCTCTTCTCCTGATTCTTTTCCTGTTCCTTGACGACGAATATAAAATAAACCTGGTTGTTTACCAACTAAATCAAATAATAATTCATTGGCACGTTCTCGTCGTTCTCGAAAGTCAGGATATAATTGTAGGGATGATTGACCTTCAAAATGGCGAACTAAATTATCAACTGCTGAACCTATGAATGTATAACCACAATCTTCTATCTTCGTTTTATTATTCATAGTTTTTGTAATAAGGAATCAAATCCCCGACTTCTTAGAGAAGTCGGGGATCTTTATCTTGTGTTGATATTAAGAAGCGATCGCTACTTCTACCACTTCCTGTAATTCACCTTTGTTGTACATTTCAATCAAAATATCAGAACCGCCAATGAATTTACCAGCAACGTATACTTGGGGAATTGTTGGCCAGTTGGAATACTCTTTGATTCCTTGACGAATTTCTGGATCTGCAAGTATGTCAAGGGTTTCAAAGGGAACTCCTAATGTATTGAGAATTTGGACAACGTTATTAGAGAAACCACATTGGGGCATTAATTTATTGCCCTTCATGAAAACCATAATTTTGTTTTCTTCTACCAAAGTATCAATTCTTTCTTTAAGTTCTGGGGTCATGATTAGTTATTTCCTTATGTTACTGAAATTCAAGAGTTGATCCGATCTTAGATTTTGTTTTCTGAATCCAAAATCCCAAATCTAAAATTAGTTTGTTGCTTGCCAAGTTTCGGGAGTGTAGGTTTTAAGTGCTAAAGCATGAATAGCTTCGCTGGACATGGCTTGTTGCAATGCGCCATAAACTAGTTGGTGTTGTTGCACAAGTCCCTTATCTGCAAACTGCGATGAAACTACTGTTACCTG
The DNA here is from genome assembly GCF_015207865.1 of Dolichospermum sp. LEGE 00246. Classification (NCBI taxonomy): domain Bacteria; kingdom Bacillati; phylum Cyanobacteriota; class Cyanophyceae; order Nostocales; family Aphanizomenonaceae; genus Dolichospermum; species Dolichospermum sp. LEGE 00246. The sequence goes on along the minus strand of NZ_JADEWA010000151.1, from coordinate 922 downwards.
ATAGTGATCACCACCACCTGTCAAGTCTTGTACTTGCACTTGGGCATCTGGCATTTGTGCCTTGATCATTGTCTCTACCTGTTGCGGACTCATCATCGCAATTCCTGAAAAACTTACTTCTCTATTATTAACAGATATGTAGCGGTTGGCTGTTGCCTGTTAGCATTTGCCGATTATTTTTTACCTTGACGCGGAAAGGGGACATCTACAAAACCTAGTTCAAATAATTGTTGGTATGCTTTTGTGCCTAGTTCTCTGGTGGGGTTTTGACTTTTGATGATTTGTACTAGTAAAGGTATGGCTAATTCTGGCTGATTTTGCGCTCGATGTACTAGGGCTAATTGATAGGTGGCTTCATCTCGCTTTTGGGCAGTTGTTAAAGCATTTTTGCGGTAGGTATCGGCGGCGCGAATGTCAATACCGGCAAAACTAGAGTTGAGGTCTTGGTAAAAGCTTGATAATTGATTATAAACTTGGCGGGCTTCTTGGAGTTTTTTGGCTGCTAGGGCGTAGTTTTGACTAGAAACCGCTTCGGTTGATTCTTTCATCAAGCGATCGCCCCCCTCTATACTTAAAAGATTATTGCTTGTTCCTGTGGGAGTAAGAGTATTAGGTTTATCTGTATCAATTGGTTTTGGTTTGGCTTGACTAATAGGATTGGATACCTTTTTCCCTTCAGCATAGGTAGGTGATAGCAGTCCCAAAGATACTATGAGTGATAAAGATGTTAAGCGAATTAAGGTAGCAGCATTCATGAGTTTAATTAGGGCAACAATTCTATAGAAAAAATTGGTAAACCTTGGTATCTTAACTCTCTTTGTCCTAGAGATAAAGTCAGTTACTTGATAACTAAGTAGTGAGACAGAATTAATTACACAATGTCATTGTGAATGGAACAGGGGGTGGGGGAGGTGGGGGAGGT
>NZ_JADEWA010000150.1:0-11156 GCF_015207865.1 Dolichospermum sp. LEGE 00246 | reverse complement strand
CCCTACTCCCCCTACTCCCCCTACTCCCCCTACTCCTGACTCCTGACTCCTGACTCCTGACTCCTGACTCCTGACTCCTGAATTCTGCTGTAAAATATATGAAAATTATTTCTTGTTCTCAACAACAGTGCTACGCTTGACGGTATTCGGGGCAATGGCACGATAAAATTCTATAACGATAAAATGTAATAAAGGTCTAAATGGCAGAAACACTATTTTTCAACGCCCTGCGGGAAGCTATTGACGAAGAAATGGCACGCGATTCTAGCGTATTTATTCTGGGCGAGGACGTGGGACACTACGGCGGTTCTTATAAAGTTACTAAAGACTTACACCAAAAGTATGGTGATCTGCGAGTTTTAGATACCCCTATTGCGGAGAATAGCTTTACAGGGATAGCTGTAGGGGCTGCTATGACTGGGTTAAGACCGATTATTGAAGGGATGAATATGGGCTTTCTGCTCCTCGCCTTCAACCAAATTTCTAACAACGCGGGTATGTTACGCTACACTTCCGGTGGTAACTTTAAAATCCCTATGGTGATTCGTGGTCCTGGGGGCGTGGGTAGACAGCTAGGTGCGGAACACTCCCAACGTCTCGAAGCTTATTTTCAAGCTGTTCCTGGTTTAAAAATTGTGGCTTGTTCTACACCTTATAACGCTAAAGGATTGCTGAAAGCAGCTATCCGCGATGACAATCCTGTGTTATTTTTTGAACACGTTTTACTTTATAATTTAAAAGAAGACTTGCCAGAAACAGAATATGTACTACCGCTAAATAAGGCTGAGGTTGTCCGTCAAGGTAAGGACGTGACGATTTTAACTTATTCGCGGATGCGGTATCATGTGCTGCAAGCTGTAAAAGCGCTGGAAAAACAAGGTTATGATCCAGAAATTATTGACCTAATTTCCCTGAAACCTCTTGATTTTGAGACCATTGGCGCATCAATTCGCAAGACTCACCGGGTAATTATTGTGGAAGAGTGTATGAGAACCGGGGGTATTGGTGCGGAATTAACCGCTTCGATTAATGACCGCTTATTTGATGAATTGGATGCACCTGTATTGCGGCTTTCTTCCCAAGATATTCCCACACCTTACAACGGTAATCTTGAGCGTCTAACCATTGTCCAACCAGAACAAATCGTAGAAGCCGTCCAGAAAATGATAGCTTTGCGAGTTTAGGTATTTGTTAGTTGTCAGTTGTCAGTTGTTCGTTGCTGTGAACCAATAACCACTGACTACTGACCACAAGAGGAACACAGTAGCGTTGGGAGCTTCGCGTCTTCAAACCGCAGGGGAAAACGCACACGGGCGAATTGATTGCCTTCAATATTCGTGATACAATTAAATTGTCACTAAAGACATAAAAAGCTACCGGGGGACTCTTTTGAAAGTTACGCTTGTCAGAGATGATTCTGCCAGTAATGGCAAACAGAATCAAGGCAAGAACCGTACATCTAAGGTAATACCTGAAAAGCGGATATTATTCGAGCAGTTGTCTTGACAATTATTCGATTAAGAATCTCCGCGTCTAAAGACGCGGGGAGTGTCAACTCAAACTTCTACTCACAACGCAATCAAAGAACGTTATTATAACCTTTGTTAGTTGTGAGTGATAGTATGCAAAAACAGCGATCGCTATTAGCGTTAATTATAGTTTTGGTCATCGCCGCTATTACGGTGATTCTGACAATTCCTGTCCCCTTGGGGTTAGATCTACGAGGTGGCTCACAGCTTACTATTCAGGTGAAACCAACGGCGGAAATTCCCCAAATCACCGAAAGAGAATTAGAAGCTGTGAAAAAAGTAGTCGAAGGGCGAATTAATGGTCTTGGTGTTTCTGAGCCATTAATTCAAACTATCGGTACAGATAAGATATCCGTACAACTACCGGGTGTCAATGACCCAGAACAAGCAGAACGAGTATTAGGTGGTACGGCGCAATTAGAGTTCCGCATCCAAAAACCGAATACAGAAACTCAACTTTTTGCCCTCCAGGTAACAAGGAACGACCTGAAAACCAAGCGGGATGAGTTGAAAAAGAACCCAGATCAAGCGGCAATTACCAAGAATAAGGAAGAGTTTGATAAAAGTAATCAAGCAGTTGCAGAATTGTTTGAAAGTACCAACCCACCCCTCACCGGCAAATATCTCAAGGATGCCTACGGTGAACCCAATCAAGGCACTAACTGGAATGTGGCTATCCGTTTTGATCAAAAAGGTGGAGAACTCTTTGCTGGACTCACAAAAGACCTGGCTGGTACAGGTCGGAGTATTGGTATTTTTCTAGATAATGAAGTCATTAGTTCACCCACCGTAGGACCAGAACACGCTGCTACTGGAATCACTGGTGGTTCTGCTATTATTACGGGTCGTTTTCAAGCCCAAGAGGCTAATGATTTAGGGGTACAATTGCGCGGTGGTGCATTACCCGTTCCTGTGGAAATTGCGGAAAGAAGAACAGTAGGCGCTACTTTAGGAAAAGATAGTATTCAAAGAAGTATCTACGCTGGTATTGGTGGTCTGACTTTAGTATTAATATTTATGGTGTGGTACTATCGCCTACCGGGAATGATAGCCAATATTTCACTAATAATTTACTCCATACTGACTTGGGCTGCATTTTGTTTACTAAGTGTTACCCTCACTTTGCCGGGAATTGCAGGTTTTATTCTCAGTATTGGTATGGCTGTTGATGCTAACGTCTTGATTTTTGAACGCACCAGAGAAGAATTACAAGCAGGTAAATCTTTATATCGTTCTGTAGAATCTGGTTTTTACCGCGCCTTTTCCAGTATTTTAGATAGTAACGTCACTACCTGGATTGCTTGTGCTGCATTATTTTGGTTAGGTTCAGGATTAGTCAAAGGCTTTGCACTTACCTTAGCTTTAGGCGTAGGGGTGAGTATGTTTACCGCAATTACTTGTAGTCGCACATTGATGTTTTTAGTTATTTCCATTCCCTCTTTGCGGAACACACAACTTTATGCTCCTAATGTTCCAGTAGCAAATAAGACAGGAGTGGCACAATGAGATTAAATATTAATAAAGCCCGGCGTACTTGGTGGACTATTTCCGGTGTGATTATCCTGGTGGGGATAATCTCCATGGTGATATCCACACTCAATCCCAGCATCAAAGCACCTCTGCGTCCCAGCTTAGACTTTATCGGCGGAACCAGGTTGCAATTTGTGCGGGACTGTGACAAACCTGGTAACTGTGACCAACCCATAGATATTAACCTAGTTCGAGAAGTCGCCAAATCCCAAGGACTTGGAGACAGCAGCATTCAGTTAATCTCGGAAAATGGACAGGAAAATGGCATTACCATTCGCACCAAAAACCTGGAAACAGAACAGCGGAGTAATTTGCAAAATGCCTTAACTGAAAAAATTGGCACTTTCGACCCCCAAAAAAATCAAATTGACTCCGTTGGTGCAACTTTAGGAAAGGAATTATTTACTTCGGGAATCTTAGCTTTAATAGTTTCTTTTGTCGGGATAACTGTTTATATGGCTTTCCGGTTTCAGTTGGACTATGCCTTATTAGCTATTGTGGCTTTGTTTCACGACATTCTGGTAACAACTGGAGTTTTCTCAATTTTAGGGTTAGTTTTCGGCGTTGAAGTAGATAGTCTTTTCATTGTTGCTTTGCTAACTATCACAGGTTTCTCTGTCAATGATACTGTGGTAATTTATGACCGCATTCGGGAAACTATTAAACTTCATCCTGAACAACCAATTGCTGAAATTGTTGATGATGCAGTTAACCAAACTTTGTCTAGATCAATCAACACCACCTTAACAACCTTACTGACATTAACTGCTATTTTCCTATTTGGTGGGGAAACGCTGCATTATTTCTCTCTGGCGTTAATTGTGGGCTTTGTAATGGGAGCTTATTCTAGTATTTTCATTGCTAGTACACTCCTGATTTGGTGGCGAGAACGCAGTGGAAATTACTCAGTTGCAACTCCTATAAGTTCTCAAGAAAGTTAAATTTCACTCACTCCTAGCCTCTGGCTTCACTCGTTCCTAGCCTCTGGCTGGGAATGTCTCCGTTGAGGCTCTGCTTCCTTACTACACTAAACCCCTACAAGTCTAGGTTTTTCGTGATTTTACAAAAGTCCATGTCCCCCAACCCTGTTGAGTATAACTAAATAATTGGACAAAAATATTTACAGTCATTGCGAGCGAAGGGAAGCAATCACAACCCTTGGAATTGCTTCATTTCACTGCGTTATATATGGCTAACGCCACGCTGCGCTAACGCAATGACATTGTGTAATTAATTCTGTCTCACTACTTATAACTAGCGGCAGAGCCGCAATGATGAGCATTCCCAGTCCGAGACTGGGAACGAGATTTTGAACTAGATTTTGTAGGCGCACAGTATATCTTTCCTATGGATAAACCTGAAGAACCACAAATTGAACCAGCGACAGTGGAATTAGACCCGGCTTTTGCTCAACAATTACAAAAACTACATAGGCTAAGAGTATATGGCAGATGGTTATTTGCCGGTTGTTTATGGCTGACTATTGCGCCTTTTTGCTTATGGAATTTACGAACTGAAATTTCTTTGTTACGAGAATATTTTACCTGGGTAGGACTACGATATACACTGATTTTTCATCCCCTATCTACACTGGGTTTAAGTTTATGTATTGGTATGACGACTTCTGTTTTAGTTTGGCAAAGTCGTAATATTATATGGGGATTACCATTACAAGAACAGGAAAATTTAAAAAAGCAACTTTATCGGATTCGTCAACAAGGATCTTCTCATCCTTTATGGAAATGGGTTTGTTAATAATCAGGGAATAGGCACGAAGCGAAGTCATTTAGGGTGCGTAATTTACAGGAATAACTCAAATGTCATATAGTGAATTTACTCTAGACAAAGTTAGAAAAGCCTTTGCTTTAACGATTATAGATAAAATTAATATTTTTGCATCTATCCCAGAAATTGAATGTCCAGATTTACTAACAGAAGTATTAAAAGAAAATCTACCTTTAGCACTTGCTAGTAATACTGAAAAATCCCGTTCTGAAATGATAATTGCGCCGATTTTAATAGCTGCTAGAAAATATTTAAACAATCAAATCAGTTTATTTTCAGGGATTGATTTTACAGTAGACACTGAACAAGGATTAAACGGTAATTGTGATTTCATTATTAGCCGTTCACCTGAATTATTAATTATTAATGCTCCCGTTGTCACAATTGTAGAAGCTAAAAAAGAAAATATTAATGCAGGTTTAGGACAATGTGTAGCAGAAATGATAGCCGCCAGAATGTTTAATGAACGTGAAGGTAATAATATTCAAACAATTTATGGTACTGTCACCACTGGTACTAACTGGAAATTTTTAAAACTTATTAATCAAGTGGTAGAAATTGACTTGACAGATTATTATATTAATAATGTCGGTAAAATTCTCGGTATTTTATCTAGTATCGTGATGGAATAGGTATTGTATATGCTTCCGGAGTCAATTACTGCTGAACAAGGAACGGTTTTATATAACGTTAGCTGGGATACCTTTGAAGCCTTGTTGAAAGATACAGGTGAGGATAGGGGAACGTTTAGCGGACAAACTAAGAGAATTGAATATTGACCCTGACATTTTATAAAAAAATACACTTTATGTAGTTGGGTTTCCTTACGTCAACCCAACATTTAAAATATTTGATTAATTTTGCATAGTTAGCTATCAATTGTCAATTGATAATTCATATTTGGCTAGTTTGGGAAAGGTGAATCGTAGGATGTCAAAAAGTTTGTCAGCAGCTTTGGAGTTATTTTGCGCCACGTATTTCCAGATATTCTCAATATCTTTTGCTGCTTGGCTAGAAATCCGAAATTGACTCATACAGAACCACTATCAGCCAAGTTTTTCTGGACTCGCCCTTTAATAGCGGCAAAAAAATTGCTCAGTAACTCTTCATCATATTCAGTATACTCACCATTTTCTAGTTGCTGAATACCAATGTTAATTTCATGGCGTAAAGCTGCTAATTTGAGTTTTTGCAGTTCTTCCTCAAGGTTTTGCAGTCGATCTAACATCTGTTGAAATTCTTGTGCTTCCTGCACTACAACCTCAGCTTTGCCATTGACAGTCAGCACCAGTGGGGATTTTGTAGACTTAATTTTTTCTACGTAGTCTTTGGCGTTACGTTTGAAATCGGTAAGAGTTTGGATATTTTGGAGATTAATTCTAGTTTGCATCGCATCTAATAAAATGCTTAATAATACATATTATAAGATGTTTTGTGGCTATTTCTGCTATAGCTACCCAAGAGATTTAGAATATAAAAAAACTTATTTGAGTAAAGTGACTCAAAAAAACGTAAATCATCATGGGGAAGTCCCACAAAGCAGCAATACTAATTATTATTCTCTGCTAGGACTCCATCCCGGAGCATCAGTAATTGATATCCGTCGTGCTTATCGGGAACTGAGTAAACTCTATCATCCAGATACGACAGAATTACCTGCTAATATTGCTACGGCTCAATTTCAGCAAATCAACACAGCTTACGCTACCCTGAGTAATCCAGAACGGCGCTTAAACTATGATTTAAAAATTGGCTATTCCCGTTTTGGTGTCATTCAAGTCCCACCAGATTTAAATCACTCCGTGCATAAACCCTACGATTTTTCCAAATCAATGTATTTGGATGCAAGCGATCGCCCCTTGTCTGCTGGAGAAATATTTGTATTATTTATTTTGGGGTTAACCATTGTTGGTTGTATGCTATTAGCTCTGGCGATCGCCATTCTCCGTGGAGAAGCAATCAGTTAAACTCAATTTCCCACCTCTAAAATCACCAATAATTCTGAATTGAACTGCTTATGCTTTCCGCTGATACACCCCTATATAGTCACTCTTTACCACAAATCGAACAATGGCTAAAAAACCAAGGTTGTCAACAAGACGATACCCAACTACATTGTTGGCGTGTCCAACGATCTAGTTGGGAAGCGGAACTTTGGTTAGATACTGAACAAATTACAGTTCGCTATTTTCAATCAGGAGAAAACCGTCAAGATATACAACGTTCCTTTAAATATTCCCTGAGTCGGGAAGACATTGAAGAAGCGGTTTTTTCAGGACCATAATCTAATTTGGGATTTGGGATTTGGGATTTGGCACAAATCTAAAATCCCAAATTGTCACACCTTCCCAAAACGACGTTCTCGTTGTTGATAAGCAGATAAAGCCCGATGAAATTCATGACGGTTAAAATCCGGCCAAAGAATATCAGAAATATAAATTTCACTATAAGCCATTTGCCAAAGAAGGAAATTAGATAATCGCATTTCCCCACTGGTGCGAATTAATAAATCTGGATCTGCTATTCCAGCCGTATATAAATGAGCTTCAAATACTTCTTCAGATATATCATCAGGCTGTAGTAAATCTTCCTTGACCTTTTGAGCGATTGCCCGACAAGCCTGTAAAATCTCCTGCCTACCCCCATAATTAGTCGCAATTGTAAACCTGATACTCCGATTATCCTTAGTTTGATCCATAGAATGGGAAATCTCAGCCTGAAGAGCCTGTGGTAAAGCCGATAAATTACCCACAAACTGAATTTGCACGTTTTCCTCCACCATTTCCCGCAGTTCTTGGCGTAAAACGCGCTGAAATAGATTCATCAAAAATTCCACCTCCTCCTCTGGTCTTTGCCAATTCTCCGTTGAAAAAGCATAGGCAGTTAGGGCTTTAATTCCCCAGTCCTTGCAACAGTGGAGCAAATCCTTGAGAGCATTGACACCAGCCTTATGACCCATCATGCGGGGTAGACCACGACTTTTTGCCCATCGGCCATTACCATCCATAATTACCGCGACGTGCTGAGGTAGTAATTCTTGTTTTAAATCAAGAGGTAAATATTGCAATTCAGTTTGTTGTGTTTTCATTTTTTATCTTGAGAAGCGGTCGTATCCCTACGGGTAGCGTGTCGAAGGCAAGGTAAGCCAAGTAGCCGGGACATTAATTTTAGTGCTTGATCACCAAGTTGACGAACTAAACCTAAAAGACCAGGTGCATGAGCCTCCCGATCTACAGTCGGAGAAAATCGAGTTTCTAAAGACTCTTTGAGCTTTTTAATAGTTAGTGGTCTATATAGAGTTCCCTTTTCCGCTAAGGAAATAGAACCCGTTTCTTCTGATACAACAACACAAATACAATTTTCGACCCTTTCAGTAATTCCCATTGCCGCCCGATGGCGTGTTCCCAACTGCCGCGACGCTGTGCGTCCTGAAAGTGGTAGAATTATACCAGATGATACAATGCGCGAACCGCGAATTAACGTTGCTCCATCATGTAACAAAGTTCTCGGTTGAAAAATAGTTTGGATCAGTTCTTTAGAAACTTCAGCATTTAGTTTCACTCCTGGGACTGAAAAATCCTGTTCTTCGATAGGTCCTGTGGTTTCTAAAATTAGTAAAGCGCCAATACGATTTTTTGATAACTCTTTAATTGCATCAACAATTTCATCAATTACACTATCTGACTTAGGAATTGCTCTGGCATTATTTTGAAATAATTGCCAAAATTCGCCACGTCCCAATTGTTCCAAAAAACGGCGAAATTCTGATTGCAGTGCCACAGCCATAGCCACAGCACAGCCAATCACCAATTTTTCGAGAACAAAATTTAGCAAAGGTAATCCTAACTTGCCACTGAGCGCCGAGCAAAGCATTAAGACTATAAACCCTCGCACCATCCATAATGTGCGCCGTTCACTAATAATCACCAGGATCATGTATGTCAGTGCCAGCACCAACACCATATCCAGAGTCCCAAGGAGCAAGGACTGCGACCAATCTCCCAGGTTTATCAGCCATTGCTTCCACCAATCTCTCATGACATCTGGATTCTTATAGTCATTTGTCAGTTGTCAGTCGTCAGTTGTCATTTGTCATTTGTGATTTTTTAACCACTGACCACTGACCACTGACTACGGACTATTTAAGTCTTTCTGGTAGGCGATCTTGTCGAATCAAGTCTTGATAAGTTTCGCGTTGCAAAATTAAATTTGCTTCGCCATTTGCCACTACAACTGCTGCCGGTCGAGGGAGGCGATTGTAGTTAGATGCCATACTGTAATTGTATGCACCAGTTCCCATAACTACGAGAATATCATTTGCTTCAGTTTTTGGCAGTTGGGCATTTTTAATCAGAATATCTCCTGATTCGCAATGTTTACCCGCCAATGTCACAATTTCGGTGCAAGGATCAGATATTTTATTCGCAACCACCACCCGATAAACTGATTGATAGGTAATAGGACGCGGATTATCTGACATTCCGCCATCAATCGCCACGTAGGTGCGAATTTCAGGAACCACCTTGGTAGCACCAACCGTGTAAGCAGTAACACAAGATGTGGCAATAAGCGATCGCCCTGGCTCACAGAGTAACTTTGGTAAAGGCAAGTTTTCCGATGTACAAGCAGCTTGTACAACCTCACAAATTGCCTTAGACCATTCGGCAATGCTTGGTGGATCATCAGATTCTGTATATTTAATCCCTAGACCACCACCAACATTTAATTCTGTCACCTGCAAATCATGTTTAGCCGCATCTCTTAACCACTGCACCATCACAGCCGCTAAATCTCTATGTGGTTGACGTTCAAAAATTTGTGAACCAATATGAGCGTGTAACCCCACACAGTTTAAACTAGGCTGTTGACTCACAAAAGCAAACACCTCTTGTAAATCATGGGGATCAAAACCAAATTTACTATCTAAGTGTCCAGTGCGAATATATTCGTGAGTATGGCATTCTATCCCAGGAGTTAAGCGTAGCATGATCCGAATGGGCGAAAGAGAATAATTTTCCGTTTTCTCCCCTGCTATTTTCACCAGCATATCTAATTCATGCCAGTTATCCGCTACAATAGTACATCCAGACTGAATCGCTAAAACCAACTCATCATGAGATTTATTATTTCCATGTAAGTAAATTTTATTAGGACTCATACCCGCATTCAACGCAGTATAAAGTTCACCACCGGAGACTACATCAATTCCTAAACCTTCTGAGGCAACAATGGCACAAACCGCTAAACAATTCCATGCCTTAGAAGCATAAAGTACCTGAGATTCTCCCTTGTAATATTCCTTAAAGGTATCTCGATATTGCCTACAAGCTGTCCGCAGGGTTTCCTCATCTAAAATATATAAAGGTGAAGCAAACTGTTCAACTAGGGTTGTGACATCACAGCCACCGATTTCTAGATGATCATGATCATTAACTCTCGCCGTCAAAGGTAAGAGTTGTTGATTAGGAGAAATATCAGCACTGTCACCGCTTGTTGACTGTAAATATTGACGGCCAGAAAGTTGAACTTCGACAGGGTAAGTCGATACCATAACTAATAAGAGTTGTCTTTGTGAAAAATCAGGCCATGAGTATATGTCCTGATTTCCAGTTTACCCTCTCATTGGTAATGGATAATTAGTAATTGGTAATTAACCTTCCTCAATCCTCAAAAATTGTGATTTCATCCGACTTAAAAATTCAACCTTTAACCACAGATAATTTAACTGAACTATTAGAACTAGATAAAGCCTGTTTTGATGGTTTATGGACTATGGAAGGCTACCTGCGGGAGTTAGAAAGTCCTAATAGTCATTTTTTGGGGTTATTTTCACCTTTTAATCACTCCGAATTGTTAGGAATGGGGTGCTTTTGGTCAATTTTAGAGGAAGCACACATTACGATTTTGGCAGTTCATCCCCAATATCATGGTCAAGGACTGGGAAAAGCTCTATTATATTCCCTTCTGCAAACTGCGGCTGATATTGGTTTGGAGAGAGCTACCCTCGAAGTCCGTGATTCTAACCACGTTGCTATTTCTTTGTATCAAAAATTTGGTTTCAAAACTGCGGGAAAACGACGGGGTTATTACAAAGATAACAATGAGGATGCTTTGATTCTCTGGCTGTCTGAACTACAACAACCACATTTTCTCAAAAATCTAGATAAATGGGCAACTTTCATGAATTCACCCTTCTAGTAGTCTGTCAATCCAAAAATGACGGGTAAAGGCAAGTAAGTAGGGGGAGAAGAGGGGTAGGGGGAGTAGGGGAGGGAAAACAGAAGTTTTTCCTATTATTACCCGTCAAAATAA
>NZ_JADEWA010000149.1:0-11234 GCF_015207865.1 Dolichospermum sp. LEGE 00246 | reverse complement strand
ATTTTGAACAATGATTAAAAAAAATAATCCTGAAATTAATGTTGATGAGTTAATGGAGAAGATCCGTCAAGAGATCCTTAATCGTCAAAGTCACTCTCAGCCGATGGGAACAAAAAACAATGTAGATACAGGAAGTTTTACGTCAAATATTAGCTCAAGCATTGACTATATTGAATCTTTACTTAAAAATGCGGAATCTAGAGCTTGTATTCGGACAAAATGGCCTGAAAAACTTAATCGCTTTCCCTTTAACTCAATATCAAAATTACCAAAATTTATTCTGAAAGCCATCAATTTTCTATTTAAAGATCAACGAGAAGTTAACTTTAATTTAATCCTTTCTTTAAAAGAATCTTTAAGGATTAATCACCAACTAATAGCGGAAATTAAAACTTTAAAGACACAAGTGGATGATGGACTAGTTCATGCGGATACTCGTTTTCAAGAGATAAATGAGTGTTTGAATATTGTAGATAACAGCATTCATGAACTTAATAAGCAACTGGTTGCTGTGGATAATCGCTACCAAGAGATAAATGAGCGTCATTTGAGAAATGACAGTTACCTCAAGTATGATTTAATGCAGCAGAAGCGATTGATATCCTTGTTTTTAGAAGAAGCGCGGCGGCGATTACCAGAACCTTTTAATCAAGAACAACTGCAAACCTTTTTTAATGAAGAGGAACATCTATTTGATGAATTCTACCTTGCCTTTGAAGACCATTTTAGAGGTAGTCGTGAGGATATTTTAAACAGATTAAAAGTATATCTTCCCTTGATTGAAAAAGCGAATATTGGTACACCAGACTCGCCTATTTTAGATGTCGGGTGTGGACGGGGTGAGTGGTTAGAATTACTAAAGGAATCTGGATATATCTCTAGGGGTTTAGACACTAACAGAGTTATGGTAGAACAATGCCAATCTAGGGGTTTAGAGGTGATAGAAACAGATGTCATTAACTACTTGCAATCTCTACCAGAAAATAGTTTGGGTGCTGTAACGGGATTTCATATTATTGAGCATCTACCATTGAAAACATTAATGAGGTTATTTTCTGAAACAGTAAGGGTACTTAAACCGCAGGGATTAGTTATTTTTGAAACTCCAAATCCAGATAATGTGTTAGTTGGAAGCAATACATTTTATTTAGATCCAACTCATATTAATCCATTACCTAGCCCCACAGTCAAGTTTATGGCTGAAATGTTTGGTTTATACAATACTCAAATCATCACACTACATCCCTATCCTGAAAATGCCAAAGTTGATGGTCAAGGTATCGCTGAACGCTTTAATGATCTTTTCTATAGTTCACAGGATTATGCAATTGTAGGTTATAAATTATTATGAAACCAATAGGAATTCACCAATTTCATTCAGGTTCTGCCTATGGTGACGCTGTAACCAACGGGTTATTCCTCACCCAGAAGTTTCTTAGAGAACTAGGCTTTAGATCTGAAATATATGTAGAGCATATTGCAAAGGAACTGAATAATAAGCTAAACCATTACAGCACTTATGTTGGTTCTCCAAACCAATGTTTGTTAATCCATCATTCTCTTGGTCATGATTTGACTGATTGGATTCTTAGTCTTCCTGATATAAAAATACTGGTTTACCACAATATTACTCCGGCAAGTTTTTTTCCTGAAAACTCAGAGATTTACAAGTATTCGTTAATAGGACGAGAACAACTAAAGATTTTGAAAAATGCAGTGAGTGCTTCTATAGCTGATTCACTTTATAATGCACAAGAACTTATTTCATTAAATTACCCAAACATATCTACTATTCCTTTATTAATTGATGTTGAAAATATTAAAGATAAACCTTATAATCACAATATTGTTGATAGCAACTCGGAGATTTTCACTGTTATTTTTGTAGGGCGAGTATGTCAAAATAAATGCCAACATGATATTGTTGAGATATTTAAATATCTTGTAGAAACGATAGAGCAGCCCATTCAACTTATTTTAATTGGCGGCTACAGCCTGGATGATCACTACTGTCAATCCCTTCAGGAAATAATTGCTCGATATAGACTTACAGACCTTGTAAAGATGGTCGGAAAAGTTTCTGACGAAGAACTTTATGGTTGGTATCGTGCAGCGGATGTATTTATATGTATGAGTGAACATGAAGGTTTTGGTGTTCCTCTAGTTGAGTCAATGGTTTTTGATGTTCCTGTTGTGGCTTATAAAAGCACAAATGTCCCGTATACCTTGGGACAAGGTGGAATATTATTTAACGAAAAAAGATTTCCAGAAATTGCTGCCTTAGTTAACTTAATAAGAAAGGATCGCCCTCTTCGCCGGAGAATATTAAAGAGTCAAAGGAGCAGATTAAAAGATTTCTCTCGCGATTGTTTAATATCCGACTTAGCAAAAGTATTGATAGACGTTGGAGTAGAAATTCCTCGCCCAGTAACTTTGACTGAAAATAAAACTGAGGAATTACACTTTCAAATTGAAGGACCTTTTGAGACGAATTATAGTTTAGCTATTGTTAATAGAGAATTGGGATTTGCCCTAGACGAGAAATTTCCTGGTCAGGTGGGTTTATTCCCCACTGAAGGATTTGGCGATTATACACCTGACACAACTGCTATTAATCAGGTAGAAGGATTGGACTTACTGTGGAAACGAAGCAAAAAAGGTTCGAGACCAGATGTAGTTATTCGTAACTTGTATCCACCCAGGGTGGTAGATATGGATGGCTTAATTAATCTACTTTATTTTGCATGGGAAGAATCGAATCTTTCTAAAGAATGGGTAGATTCATTCAACCAATGTCTTGACGGTCTTACAGTCCTTTCTAGTTTTGTTAAGAAAGTTCTAATAGATGCTGGGGTTTATGTACCAATTCAAATAGCAGGTTGCGGTATAGAGCAAGTTTTACGACAGAAGCCTCAAACCTATCATGGTTATATTGGAAAATCATTCCGATTCTTACACATCTCCTCTTGTTTTCCTCGGAAAGGTGTGGATGTACTATTGGAAGCCTATGTTAAGGTCTTTACCTCTGATGATGATGTCAGTTTGCTAATTAAAACTTTTCCGAATCCTCATAATGATATTCAGCAACAAATAGATAATTTAAAGGCAAACTACAAAAATATTCCCGAAATTATTTTAATAAATGAAGATATTCCAGTCGGCTGTATTGTAGATTTATATCGCCGTTGTCATGCTCTGGTTGCACCTAGCCGGGGTGAAGGATTTGGTCTACCAATGGCTGAAGCAATGCTGTTTGATATCCCTGTAATTACCACAGGATTTGGAGGACAAACTGATTTCTGTAGCGATGAAACCGCTTGGCTAATTGACTTTCAATTCACAATCGCAAAAACTCATTTAAGCCAATTTAATTCTGTTTGGGTTGAACCTGATGTTAGGCATCTGGCTAAAGTAATGAGAGAAATATATCAAGCTCCAAAGCAGCAGATTCAATCCAAGGTTGTAGCCGCAAAAGCTTTGATTGAAGATAAATTCACTTGGAAGACTTGTGCTGCAAGGATTGAAAATATGCTTGCAACTATTGAATCACAAAAGCTTTCCATGACGCGGAAAATAAAATTGGGATGGGTGAGTACATGGAATTCTAAGTGCGGTATTGCTGCTTATTCCAGTTATTTAATTAATGGCAGTATATCTGAGAAATTTGATGTCAAAATATTAGCCAGTCGCCAGGATTTGCCTGAGAGTAAAGATAGTGATAATGTCATCAGGTGTTGGGATGACTTTTCCAATCCAAATCTCAGTGATCTTGAGTCATGTATTGAAGCAGAGAAACTCGATGCTGTGGTTATACAATTTAATTTCGGATTCTTTGAACTAACTGCATTTGGTAATCTGCTGCTTAAGTTATCAGAACGTGGTATAATTACTATTGTTATGTTCCATTCCACAAGAGATGTCAATAAACATGATTTTAAGGCTTCTTTAGCAACAATTCACTATGAACTTTCTTTGGCAGATAGGTTACTAGTTCATAGTATTGCAGATTTAAATAGACTTAAAGATTTTCAACTGATCAGAAATACTGCACTTTTTCCCCACGGAGTTCAGTGTAGACAGTTTATAGATTCCATTCTTTTAAAGAAAAAGCTCAATATTTTCTTAAATAAGAAGGTAATTGCTACCTATGGCTTTTTACTTCCTAATAAAGGGGTTGAACAACTGATTAAGGCTTTTTCTATTATTAAAAACTCATATCCAGAAATGTCTTTGCTTTTAGTTAATGCTCTTTATCCAAATCCTGTTTCTCATGAACTTAAGGTTAGGTGCGAAAGACTTATATCTAGTCTTGGACTAACCAACAGTGTTGTAATGATTAATGAATATTTAGAAGATGAGGAATCACTATGTTTATTGGAATGTGCTGATATAATAGTCTTCCCATATCAAAACTCTAACGAATCTTCGAGCGCGGCTGTCAGATTTGGAATAGCCTCCAACAGATTAGTTTTATGTTCAAAACTGGAAATCTTTGAAGATGTAAAAGAAACTGTGCATTTTTTACCTGAGAGAGATCCTAATAGTATAGCCAGGGAGATTATAAACTTATTCAATACGCCGGAAATATTCAATAGTAAGCGGGAAATACAACAACAATGGCTGAAAGAACATTCTTGGCAAAAATTATCAGATAAACTTGCGGGTATGATTCAAGCTCTAGTAAAAGATTCTCTTAATAAATGACTACCAAAAATTATAATTTTGCCTTGAAAATAACGATGTAGTTGGTAGTCCCTTATCTTATACGAATCTCTCTAAGAGTAAGCCACAAAATAAATGATCCTGTTTTGTCATGCTGAGTGTAGCGAAACGAAGCATCTCAATAGATTCTTCACTACACTTCGTTTCGTAATGCCTCTGGCACGCTGCACGAACAGAATGACATTGGGTATTTCTTTTTGTGGAGTTCTCTAATTGAAATTCGGCGTTGCTGAATCGAGGTATGAAATTCTCAAATTGAACCTTTAAAACTCTTACCTTTGCGTCAGACTAAAATTCATCCCCTTAATCAGCAACGCCTGAAATTCTTATTGCTCCTGATTAGACATCTCCAGAAATTAAATATGCGTGACCTGAAACCCTTGTAGAGACTTAGGCTTCCATAGGTAGGGATTCTCGGCTCTACCATCTTTTTTCGAGATGTCTATTGAGAATAGGTTTTGATGCAATTTTTGGCGATTCATGGTTGCTCAAATCTCTTTTTTGCCTCGGTAATTTCCCTCTGTGACAGTTGTGGGTGTGGAATGTGGGTTGAAAGCCTTGTTTTGTAAGCATTTTATTCAAAAACCAGGAAGAATCAGACTGATAACCGGATCAAAAATATCTAAACCGATGATACAAATGCAATTAAACGCAAATTGCTTATGCCACAGATGCTTTGTGTAGCGTATAGATAATTTTACTGTAAATCAGTAATCAGTTTTGTATTAAAAATCATACTTTAGATAGATGAAAATGATATGGATTTCCTTTATGCTGTTGTCCGTATCTGTCTTTAGATAGATACAGTTTTTTGACTATTAATTCATTTTTATTTCGTGGAGTGAACGTAAAACTATGACAGTAGCAAGCATTAATTCAGTCCAGGGTCTTTTTATTACCCTCCTGAAAAGTCCAGCAGATACCAAAAATTTAGCTGATTTGACTTCCCAACTCGACAAAGGTGTCGCTATCACCAAAATTGCCACAGACCTAATTGATTCAGCAGCAGGGAAACAACTATTTGGCACGTTAAGTAATGCTGATTTGATAGACTACATTTACAGTAATGCTTTCGGTCGAGTTCCTGACAGTGCTGGTAAGACCTACTGGACTGGAAAGTTAGGAACAACACCAGACTCAGCAAAAAAAGCCTCTGTCATTGCCGATATTATTAACTCTGCTGGTTCTGCTGATAAACAAGTTTTAAACAGCAGGGTTGATACCGCTAAAAACACCACTCATCAGTTGTCCGTCCAAGAGCTTTATATTACCTTTTTGGGGCGGGCAGCAGAAACAAGTGGTCGGGACTATTGGGTAGGACGTTTGAATAATGGTGCATCCATCGCCGATGTCACCAGAGATATTATCGCTTCAAAAGAGGCGCAGGATAAATATACTGGTTTAGTAAACAGTCAATTTGTTGAGCTAATTTATAGTAATGCCTTCGGTCGGTCAACAGACAAAGAAGGTTTAGATTACTGGGTTGGGAGACTAAATAGTTCAACAAGAGCAGCAGTGGCACTGGAGATACTGAGTGCTGCTGGTAATGCAGATAGACAAACTTTGAACAATAAGGTGGATGTTGCTCAGGGAATTACTGACAATTTCCAAACACAGTTTGCTTTAACCAAGGAAACTGACAACCTTACAGGTACAAATGGCAAGGATTTGTTCACAGGCGACAATGGTAACGACTTCTTTGCCACTGTCCAACCTGGGGATAGAATTGACGGGGGTGCTGGTATTGATACCTTAAAATACTCCTACAGCAAGGGAATATTGCCTACTCTCCTCAATGTTGAAAAGGTAGAGTTGATTAATTTACTGAGTCCAGTAATTGACTTCAGCCCCGCTGCTGGTTCGGGTCTGGAGGAAGTCACCCTCAAATTTGACCCATTATTTGGTCCCACCGTCACTGGACTACGAGATATTAAGCTTGGTATTGACAACGTTACCAACAACAGTATCACCAGTATCACTGGTAATTTTGGTAATGGAACAACTGCAAGTGTTTTCCTGACAGATTCTACACTGAATACACTCACCATTCAAGGTGATAAAGTCGCTACCATTAACCTTGCTCTGGAAAGTGAGTTTACAGATGGGGTTAATAGGATTGCGACCCTAACTATTCCAACTCTATCTTCTAGTGCTACCGGAAGAACACTGAATATTACTGGAGATGCCGGACTAGCTGGTACAGACATTAATGATCCCAACAGTTCTACAACGGTAGCTTTAAACTTAAATACTTCAAATCCTGATGCAGTAACAACTGTAAATGCGAAAGAAAACACTGGTGGTGTGAAATTGTTCTTTACGGATCAAGGTAAGGTTAATTTCACAGGCGGTAAGGGTAATGATAGTGTTGGGTTTGCATTCGCCCAATTTGACGATAAAAGTATAGTTGACGGTGGTGACGGCAAGGATACGGTGAGATTTACTGGTGCTAACATTGATGCTACTACCGCCGCCGCAGTTACTGCTATCAACGGTGTTAAAAACGTTGAGGTCTTAGGCTTTGCAACTCCCACAGTCACAGTGGATGCAACTAAGATTACTGCTGTTAAGGAGTATGATTTCGTAGCCAATACTGTCAATCTCAGCGGTGCAGCTACAGGTAACAAATTCACATTGAATAATACTGGAGCTAACACTTTAAACTTGACAGGAAAGGGTCAAAGTGTAGATTTAACATTGAAAGGAAAAGTTCAAACCCTGAATCTAAGCTCTAACGCGGGTACTGACACTGGGACTGAGAAAAATGAGATCACCAACCTGACTACAGATTTTGCTGGGTTAGCTGGTCCCCCTGCGATTCCCGCATTAACAGTTAATGTCACAGGTAACAAAGAACTGAAAATCGCCTCCCCCGTCCTCCCAAGCAACGCAGCCCAAGGCGTTACTATTAATGCAGGCGCATTTACTGCAAAACTAGAGGCTACTGGTACTGATCAAGACGACACCTTCAGAGGTGGTACTGTTGATAACATCTTTAATGGACGTAGTGGTAATAACACCTTCAATGCTGGTGTCGGCAAGAATAACTTTACAGGTGGTAAGGATAAGGACACCTTTAACTTTACCTTTGCCGATTTTAACGCTGATGATAAAGTTGATGGCGGTGATGGCATAGATACGGTAAGATTTACTGGTGCTAACATTGACATTAGTGCAGCCGCCGCAGTTGCTGCTATCAATGCTTTTAAAGGTGTTGATGTCTTAGGCTTTGGAACTCCCACAGTCACCACAGTCACAGTCGATGCAACTAAGATTACTGCTGTTAAAGAGTATGATTTCGTAGCTGATACTGTCAATCTCAGTGGTGCAGCTACAGGTAACAAATTCACATTGAATAATACTGGAGCTAACACTTTAAACTTGACAGGAAAGGGTCAAAGTGCCGATTTAACATTGAAAGGAAGTGTTCAAACCCTGAAGCTAGACTCTAAAAAGGGTACTGACACTGGGACTGAGAAAAATGAGATCACCAACCTGACCACAGATTTTGCCGGGTTAGCTGGGATTCCTGCATTAACCGTTAATGTCACAGGTGACAAAGAACTGAAAATCGCCTCCCCCATCCTCCCAAGCAACGCAGTCCAAGGTGTTACTATTAATGCAAACGCATTTGCGGCAAAACTAGAGGCTACTGGTACTGATCTGGATGACACCTTCACAGGTGGTACTGTTGATAACATCTTTAATGGACGTAGTGGTAATAACACCTTCACTGCTGGTGCCGGCAAGAATAACTTTACAGGTGGTAAGGATAAGGACACCTTTAACTTTGCCTTTGCCAATTTTGACGCTGATGATAAAGTTGATGGCGGTGACGGCATAGATACATTGCAGTTCACTGGTGCTGTAACCGTAGAGACAGCTGCTCAAGCTAAAATTATCAACGATAATGCCAAACTTATTGAAGTGTTAAGTTTGAATACTGGTACAGTAGATGTTGCGAGTATTACTGCTGCTAAAGAGTATGAAATTGGTGGTGCTAATGCTAACGTCACTGTTATCGGTGCAACGGAAAGTAATAAGTTCACTGTATTGACCACCGGTAGTACTCTGAATCTTGGCGGGGTAGCACAGAAAGTTGATTTGACATTAAAGGGTGCAGCAGTTACAAACCTAACTTTACAATCCAGCAAAAGAAATGCTGATCCTGTTCTACCCAATACAGTAACTCAACTCAAAGCGGATGGTAACCTGAATTTAACAATTCAGAATTTCGCTGCTAACCAAGATAGAGATCTCGTACTGGCTGCCCCTACCATCACGGAAGGTGCAGTCTTTAATCTTAATGCAACTACCTTTACTGCCAAGTTAACTGCTACTGGCGGTGCTGGTAATGACATCTTAATAGGTGGTACTGTTAATGACAGTTTAACAGGTGGTCTTGGTAATGACACCTTAATAGGTGGTGCTGGTAATGACAGTTTAATAGGTGGTGTTGGTAATGACACTTTAACAGGTGGTGCTAATAGTGACACTTTAACAGGTGGTGCTGGTAATGACATCTTCGGCTATACCGGATCGCTCGCTAATCCAGGTGCCGATTCTAATGCAGGTACTTTGACAACCTTCGATACTATCACTGACTTCACCAAAGGACAGGATAAAATCAGTGTTGTTAATCTAGGATTTAATCCTGCTACTGCTTTAGTTAATGCACAAGTAGCAGTTAACGCAACAAATCAAACAGAAATTAACGCTGCGGTTTTAACCGCTGCTGCTGGTGCAATTGGTGTGAGTACATTAGGTACTTTTGTTTTAGGAGGTAGCACATATATCCTTGGTAATGACGCTGCTGCTGCAATTACTGGAAATGACCTACTGGTTAAACTTACTGGTGATTTCAGTGGTACCTCAATTCTGGCTACTACAGACTTCATATATGCCTAATTGCAGGCTATGGAGTGGTTGAATTAAATACAATCACCACCATCATGCAAAGGATATCTTTTCCATAGTTTTCTGTAGGGGGCATAATACTTTTATGCCCTTTTTTGTTTTGATACAGCACTTTGTGTAACGGTTTCGTACAAAACAAAATCCTATAATCTTTGTTCCATAAATCTTTTAGATATTTAGGTGTGGTACTTTTAAAAGAAAAGTGCTGTAATGACAATACCTTGTCCAAAGCGGTCTTTTCTGACCCAGGTTGGGACAGTCTACCACTTCCTCTAACATATACTAAACACGGGTGAGATTTAAACTTTTGCCAAATGACAAAGAACCCAGATGTGTAGGGGTAAAGCAAAAGCTTAATGGTGTCAACTTAACGCAAAATCTTCATCCCGCAAGGAACTCAAGTTCCTTGCTAATAGCGAAAGTCATCTAAAAGATGACTAAATACTAGGAAAATTCATTAGTCCGTTTTAACGGACTTGAGCTATGAGACAGGGAATTTATTCCCTGGCGGGTGTGGAAGCCAAACAAATAAGCCACTTGTACTGAGCTTGTCGAAGTATCTGTAACCTAAGTTGACACCAATGAGCAGTGCTAAACCCCCACGTTTAGAATCAAACAATCAAGCCGTTTTGAGTATAGCTTTTATAAGACCTCGCGGTAAGTGGGAAACTCAGTGGCTTTAGCCCTGAGAGGGAAGCGACACGAGGGATTTTAATCCCTGTGGTATGCTAGAATGGAATCGTGAGTAAGAACAATAAACATCTACGTGTTGAAACATCCTAGTACGGAGAAATCCCGGCTCCTATGAAACAACGGTTAGGTTCAAGTCCTAGCGGCAGTATGACAAAAAAGAGCAAGTAATGGCAGGTTGTGGAGCGTACCGCATCTTGGCTTAGTGATGGACTCACAAAAACACTGAAAACAATAAAAGTAAGCGCAATTTCGACACCTTGATTGGTGGTTGTATTGAGCGTCTAGGCGGCGTTTGACGGTCGCAGCGAGATTAGATTAGGCTAAACCTTTAATCTAATTCTGTCAGTAGAATCTCAGTGGCTTTAGCCCTGAGAGTGTCAATAATAGAAATTTTGGTAAAATTACCCTTAAGGGAACACCAAAAAATAAATTACCCAATTTTGTGGGATGGGCATCCTGCCCGTCCTTGATGATTAGCGAGCAAGATGCCCGCGCCACAAGAAATTTTTGGGTATTTTTTTGATTGGAAGTCCTTAAGTAAAAATGATTTATAATTTGTTCAATGTTTAAAGTTATTATTGATGTTACTCCAATTGATTCTCAGCCCAGTGGTGTGGGTTTATATGTTTTTAATTTAGTAGAAGCTTTGTCTAAGTTAGAACATACAGAATCTTTTGAATTAGGATTAGCTTATCAACCCGGATTAAAAAATTGGTTAAAAGGAAAATTAAATTTCCCAGATAATCTTCAGCCTTATTCAAATATTTATCAGATTCCTATACCTGTTCGTCTTTCTAATCTTTTCTTAGATTATTTACCTCAAATTTTTCCTCATTATCTTCAACCAATTTTAGGAAAACCTAATGTTTTTCATGGAACTAATTATACCGTTTATCCTTATA